>JAJXZM010000152.1 GCA_021780055.1 Acidobacteriota bacterium | reverse complement strand
AAAGATGGTGTTGAAAGGAACGGCGGACGCTGCCGGCGCGACGGTTGCCGGCGGGCAGGCCGCGATGAACAAGGTGCAAACGGACGCCATGCCGGCGACGGAGAACGCGGGAAATTCTGTCAAGCGCGCACTGGTCCACGTGGGCCAGGTGACCACCAATGGAGCCAAGGATGGCGGCGCTGCGATCTACTACGGCGCCAAGCGGGCTCCTTACACAGTTAAGCATGGCGCCAAATCCATGTGGCGCGCAATCTGGTAATTCGTTTTTCCTCCGTAGTGTTTTCCTCCCTATGGACCTCCTGGGGCGCCGAAAAAGGCGCCCCGATTTTTTTGCCCAATACACTCCACTTTCGTATCGCAGCGTCAGTATTTCCATGTTGCAACTCGACGCACCTGCAGCCTGAGTGCGGAATCCTGCCGATTTGCTTTTTGCTGTCCCTTGGATCATTGCCTCTTTAATTTCCATATTTCAACAAACAGAAATTCCCCGGCGTGGGCCAAGAGATTTTTCTTGACGGGGCCGACAACCTTATAGATGCGTCACCCAACGAAGCCCGTAGCATACGATTCTAAGCGGGACTCGGGCCATGCAGTCGTCCTGCCGGTCTCACCCCTGGTCGGCGATGGCTTGCACCCTCCCTCCCTCGAGGCATCGTGAAATTCTTACCGCTGTGAGTAGAATGTTCGTGTGATGAACCGCACAATTTGTCTGGCCTACCCGCCTCACCATGGTTCAGGCTTCGCGGCGTGAATTCATAGCGTGGCGACGGATGCCCGCAAGCTTGTTCCTGCGCCTAAGCATCAGTTGGAGTTAAGCTCCAAAATCCCAATTGGCGGCGATTGCGTAATTTTGTACCCACGATATGGCAGTTATATTGCTTTCTCAAGGGCTCTGGTCATGACCCAATAAGGACAGTTGCTGGATGTCGATTGGCCACAGGGATCAAGCCCCACCCAGCTACTTCAGATGCGTTGCTGCACAAGCGGACGTCGGTGACGCGACTAACTGCTTAAAAAGACTAAAAAGGAGAAGCATTCATGAAACACTGGCGTGTCATCCTTGTAACCGTATTCCTGTTGGCCAATGTCGGGTGTGCGGGTCAGGTCAATGCAGAAGCAGCGCGCAAAAAAGACGTCGTCGTAAGCGTAAGCCCCACCTCGCTGACGTTCAATGCGGTTCAGAATGGTCAGCTCCCGACGGCGCAGTCGATTGCCGTCACGGCATCCAGGCGCACCGTTTTCACGGCGACTGCTTCGGTGCAGAACGGCGGAACGCAGTGGCTGTCCATCTCGCCTTCCGGCTCCTTAACCACCAACCAGACGCTGGCCGTTTCCGTCAACCTGACCGGGTTGGCCGCAGGGACTTATAGCGGCACGGTGTCTATCGCTTCCGGCGGTGCCACCCAGAATGTGGCGGTGACGCTTGTACTCAGCACTTCGACCAGCGGCGGCGGCACGGGTACCGGCACCTACAAATTGATTGGCTGGAACGACCTCGGCATGCACTGCTTCGACGGGGCGGACTACAGCGTTTTCGGAGTTCTCCCTCCCTACAACACTATCCACGCTCAACTCATCGATCCTTCCGGCAATTTGACCGTGTCCCCAACCGGATATACGTTGACATACCAGGCGGTCAGCGATCCGCTCACCCACACCCTGAACACTACATCGATCGGCAAGACAAACTTCTGGGACTATGCGAACTTTTTGGGGTTTCCCAATTTGTTGCCGGATGAGGGGCTAGCGGGCTTCCGTATGCCAGGGTCCGGAAACGTCCCGCAATCCATGACTTTCAGTACGAGCGACAACACGTGGGTGGCGACGGGTATCCCGATCACGCCTTTCGCGGATTCCACCACCGGCACCTACGGCCGGAACTACTTCCCGATGATGCGCCTGATAGCGAAAAACTCCTCAGGAACGGTGCTGGCCACGCAGGACATTGTGCTGCCGACCTCTGACGAGATGACCTGCTCGACCTGCCACTCCTCCACTTCCGGCTACTCAGCGGCCGAGCCCGCGGGTGGCTGGGTCAACGCCTCCGACCCGGCGCAGGACACCAAGCTGAACATTCTGCGCAAGCACGATGACCGCTGGGCGGGCAGCACGGTGTTTAAGGCTGCCGCTCAGGCGGCTGGCTACAGCACCTCCGGGCTCGTGGAGACAGTGAACACAGCGGGACCCGTTTTCTGCGACAACTGCCACGCTTCGAACGCACTTTCCAAGCCCGGCTATCCCGGCGTTCCGGCGTTGACCATTTCAATGCATAGCCTGCACGCCGGCGTGATCGACCCGGCCACCGGGCAGACCATGCAGGCGGGAACGACGCGGAGCACCTGTTACAACTGCCATCCCGGCCCCAAGACGCAGTGCTTGCGCGACGCGATGGCGAACCTGACCACCAGCACGGGTGCCAAACTGCTCGAATGCCAGAACTGCCACGGCCCGATGAGCTACCTGGCGAGCACCACACGGCAGGGTTGGCTCGACGAGCCCAGCTGCCAGACCTGCCACACGGGCACCGCCACCAGCAACGCCGGGCAGATCGTATACACTTCAGCGTTCTCAAGCGGGAGCACGTTCCGCACCACGCCGGACGCCACCTTTGCCACCAACCCCGACACGCCCTCATCCGGCCTTTCCCTGTATCGCTTCTCGAAAGGGCACGGGGGGCTCCAGTGTGAGGGGTGCCACGGTTCAACGCACGCCATATTCGATACTTCCATCGTGAACGACAACGTCATGAGCACCAACTTGCAAGGCCACACCGGGACGCTCGCGGAGTGCACGGCATGCCATGCCTCCACCCCCAACACTATCAACGGAGGACCCCACGGAATGCACCCCATCGGGTCATATTGGGTGAGTAACCATGAAGGCGCGGCTTCGCAAAACCTGTCCGCCTGCCAGGCGTGTCATGGGACGGACTACATGGGGACCATTCTGTCGAAAACCCTGGCCGACCGCACGATGGCAGGGAAAACATTCCCCAAGGGCACGGTGATTGGCTGCTATAGCTGCCACAACGGGCCGTACGGCGACTGAGCAGAGAAGAACTCAAATAAAGCCTTCCTCCAGGCGGCGGCCCTTGGCGCCGCCTCCTCAATCTCCTTAAGATTGCGCGAGGGGTTGAATGAATGTGCCGATGTGTGGCTCCCGGCCACCCGCTGCACTCGCGAGGTCAGCGGGTAAGCAAGGTCATTGAATTTCTGACCGCAGGCACTTGATTGGGGTCATCCTTTCGCCGCGTCGCATGTTCACCCGCTGCCGACCTCCGACCGAATCGTTTTTGTGACGGCGAGTCTGCACCGAGGGGTTTCCTCATTTGAGGGGGAGGACTGCGCGAGGTCCATAGCTGATCGGGCTCCGGCAACGGCGCCGCTTGTGGAGCGCTCGCTGTCAGGACAAGCTCCAAAAGATCCCTCTAAGAGAAGGCATGGGGAGGCGCCGCCAGGATTGGATCGCGCTGTTGCCGCAACCGAGCGCGTGGATCGAAGGACTCGACGAGCGGATCGGGCAGGAAGTGGCGCGCCGCAAGAATGCGCGACCGCTGATGACGCATCCAGGCATGCGACCGCAATCGGCGCTAGCCACGATCAGCGTGCTTCTGACCCTGCGCCTTCGGTTACGCGAAGAACCCACGGTCAATCACATGACGATTGACATTGACTATTTGCCCTGGGTGCCCCACTCAACTTTCGCATTCTCAATCGCCTTGTTTTCACGTGCACGGCAGGTGGGCGAATACCCGTTCGCCTTACGGTCTGCCACTCGAATCCGTTCACTGCTTCCGTTATTTGTTTTGCGCCGGTCGCCCGTTTTAGAGTTACACTTCCTCCTACAAAGTGATAGAAGCTTCGGTAGAAAATGCCATCGGTGGGTCGTGTGGCCGCAACTTTGCAGGTTTACCACCCGTTGGCGCACAGGAGGTCTTGCCATGCGCTCTTTTAAAAAGGTTGGTCCCGGCAGAATTGGTTTGGGAATCTGGCCATGCCTTCGCGGTTCAGTCGCCGCGCTCTGCGGTCTTGGTTTGCTGGTTGCAACTTCTCTGGTGCTTTCGTCCTGCTCCGGTCCAGCGGTGCCACCGGTGGCAACGGTCAGCGTCAACTCGCAACAGTTGGGCGCCGAGATCCCGAAAGATTTTCTCGGCTTCAGCAATGAAGTTTCCACCGCCGGCATGGCGCTGCCGACGCCCACATCCCAGGCGCAGGGAAGCATTCAGCCGCCGAGTGGTGTGCCCGCCGATGCAAAACTGGATTACGTGCTGGGCCAGTCCGGTGCTCCCAATACAGGCTTCTTCACCATGATGAAAGATCTGGGCCCCGGCGTGCTGCGCCTGGGCGGCAACAGCCAGGACACCAATTGCTGGGACCCCAAGGCGGCTCCGCATCCCAAGTGGTGCGAGGGGACGCTGACGGCCGGACTGATCAAGCTCTATTCGACGGCCGTGGAAGCAGCGGGCTGGCGCATGGTTCTGGGCCTGAACCTGAAACAGAATTCCGCCCGCTGGGCCCTGCGCGAAGCAACCGAGGGTATCGCCAAGCAGATTCCGGCCAGCGAGATTATCGGCCTCGAAATCGGTAACGAACCCAGCCTGTTTGCGCGCACTCCGGCGCGGCCCAAAAACTACTCGCCCGCCGACTACGTGAAGGACGCAATGGCTTACATCAAAGCCTTTCGAGCCAATCCCGTTGCACGCCAGTACAATTTTGTGGCGCCAGCCAATTGCTGCGGATGGAACAACGCCGAAGATCTGGGCACCATCCTGAAAGGCATCGGCCCTGATTTGAAACTGGCTTCCGTCCACAACTACACTACGACCACCTGCGGTCAGAAAAACGTGACCACGGCGGAACTGCTCTCGCCGGAACGCGTGAAGGAATTCAACGATCTCTCCAAACAGATGGTGGCTGTGGCGCACGAGAACCATCTGCCGCTGGCGCTGGCGGAAACGAATTCGGCGTCGTGCGGCGGCATGTTTGGCGTCAGCAATGCTTTCACGTCCGCCGTCTGGGGACTCGACTACATGTTTGACATGGCAGGCGACGGCTACTCGAACATCAATTTCCATTTCAGCTATCGCACGGGCGGCAGCGCCTACAATCCTGTTCAGACCTTCAGCTGGAAGACCGGCAACGAGGTGCACTACCAAAACGTTGCGCAGCCGCTCTATTACGCCATGTATATGTTTGCGCAGCGTGCCAGCGGCGAACACCTGCTCCCTGCTTCCGTTCAATCGAAAGCCAACATCACCGCATTCGCCACCACGGCATGCCCCAGCTGCGAGGTGCACGTGTTCGTGATCAATAAAGATGAGAAGGCTTCCGGCACGGTGAGCGTGCACCTTGCCGGACATGCCGGCGCGGGCACCCTGCTGATGCTCCAGGCGCCCACCCTCGGTTCCACGGCAGGCGATGTCCGTTACGGTGGACAACAGTTTGATACGGATGGGCACATCGGGACTCCCAGTACGACCAGCGTCGCGCCGGGCGAGAACGGCGATTACATCTTTACGCTGCCTAATGCCTCCGCCGCCGTGCTCTCCGTTGCACCCTGAGCAGAATGGCGCGGGATGAAATCGTCTACTGGTTCCGAAGTTTTCAAGGCAACGTATCGGGTCGTTGTGGATCGCCGCCGGTGGTGTTCATAAAGTTGGCCACTGAACAAGCAGCGGGAGACGATTTTTGGCGCCCCGTGGTGGAGTCCATGTAGCTGAATTTAATAGGGTTTAGGGTTCGTGGAGGCCTTTGTCAGAGCTCAGGCATCGCATAGTTTAGAGGGATTTATCGTGTGGGTGTTGGACAGATTTTCAAACCCGCTCTGGTACAAGATTTCGCGACTTGATAAGCCTCAGAGGCGGACCGTGGCTACGGCTCTCTGCGCCTATGACTTCCTGCGCCAGCAGGTGGAGAAGAAACTGGTCGGCCCCCTTGATTCGTACCTCAGCACGAACCCCGAAGCATCGTCAGTTGCCGGCAGGGCGTTGACTGTGACACTGCGGACACAACTCGCAGATGAGGCGCTGATGGCGCTGCTGTGGTCGTGCACATGTCCGGCGTTCGATCCGGGACTTAAGCTGCCGCGCGGGGTGGTTGTTCATCTTCCCGAAGTCTGGGGAAGTTTCGTGCTGGGCGATGTCAGCCACTGCCTGAACCGTGCAGTCCCTGACACGCTGGACAAGACCGGGTATTCAGAAGATCCGGCCGCAGCGCATGTGCAGGTTCTCAGCCGGTGGAGTGAGATACTTGACGTCACCGACCCGGAGTTTGCAAGCCACGTAAACGCAAATGGGTTTGCTGAAGCCTGGGACTGGCTGGCCCAGATGTTTGTCGCCGATACTCTGGACGGTATGGCCGCCATCCCGGACAGGTTGCTCTTTTCGCAGGCCCGGCGCGTATCGAGCGCCACGCCCGCACACCGCGCCGTGCTGGTGGAGCGGTTTGTCCAGCAGGTTGCCGGAACTAATCAAAATTCCGATTAAGTGCGCCACATCCGATGATCAACGTTGACTGAGAGGGAGACTATTGGCACTCTGGGGCCAGAGTTATCCATCTGAGTTAGCGTGGGAACTGGACGTGCGCGGCTTGTTCCGCTAAATTCAAGTTCTGGAGGCTCGCACGATGTCTTCAGCAATGCTTGCCGCTCTGGGTCTGGCGATCGGGTTATCGTATGCTTCCGGCCTGAAGCTTTACGCGACTATCGTCGTTCTCGGTCTGCTCCAGCACTTCGGGGTGGTTCATCTTCCATCTTCACTCAGTGTTCTTGGCAATCCCGTCGTCATCGCTGTTGCGCTGGCCCTTTACTCTCTGGAGTTTGTTGCCGACAAGATTCCCTATATTGGCAGTGTGTGGAATGCGATTCACACCTTTATCCGTCCTCCTGCCGCTGCTTTACTTTCGTACGCTGCGCTGAGTCCGGCCCCTGCCGAATGGCGGATTCTGGGCGCATTGCTTGGCGGCGGTGTTGCGTTTTCATCACACAGCGTCAAGACGGCCTTGCGGACGCCGCTCGAAGCCAGCCCGGAGCCCGTCAGTACGACGGCTTTCAGTCTTGCGGAAGATTGCCTGGCGGCCGCCGCGGCCTGGCTCGCTGCGGCGCATCCCA
>JAJXZM010000018.1 GCA_021780055.1 Acidobacteriota bacterium | reverse complement strand
AAAACTTGGCATCAAGACTATCCCGCTGCCGCTGGCGGTCCTGAGCAAGCCTTACCACGGACGTCCCGAATGCCATTATTGCGGTGGCTGCAACAAGGGGTGCATGGTCGGAGCGCGCTACAGTACTCCCTGCGGAGTTTTGCCGCAGCTCGACAAACTTTCCAATTTCACCTTGAAGTCCAACGCCGCCGTGAACACCGTCTTGATGGACCCACAGACGGGCAAAGCCAGAGGCGTGAGCTATATCGACACCGAAAACAAGCAGGAGTACGAAGCTCATGGCAAAGCGGTAGTCCTGGCGGCTTCCAACATTGAGTCCGTCCGCATCCTGCTGAATTCCCGGACGCGCGAATTCCCCAGCGGTCTGGCAAATTCCAGCGGCGAGCTGGGCCACTATCTGATGGAGCACCTGGCGTTCAACAGCCTGGAAGGGTTTTTCCCGCAATTGGCGGGGCGCCCCACCACCAACGATGACGGCCCGGGCGAAGCGTGCCTTTACATTCCGCGCTACAACTATGACCGCAAAGGAAAGAATTACGTTGGCGGCTGGCGGTTCAATTTCTACACCGGCTGCGACATGGGGCCCGGCCCCGGAGCCACGCTTCCGGGTTTCGGGTCCGCGTATAAGAAGCGAATCAAGGAATTGTATCCGGCAGCGTTCTCGATTGGCGGTTACGGCCAGGGCCTTGCGTTCCACCGGAACTTTGTTGAGATCGATCCCGGCGGCCTGCGCGATCGCTGGGGCATTCCTCAGGTGCGCTTCCACACCAGCGCGGAGTATCCCGAGGCCTATGCCATGAGGGACGAGATGTACGGCCAGATGGAAGAGATTATGAAGGCAGCGGGTGCGGAAATCTTTCCGTACAAGAAAGAGGATCCCTCCCCGCTGGGCAGCGTGACGCACGAGGTTGGCGGTGCGCGCATGGGTGACGATCCGCGGACTTCAGTCGCGGACCAATGGAGCCGCTGCCACGATGTGAAGAATATTGTGCTGGCGGACGGCGCTTCGTTTGTCACGCATCCGGAAAAACAGACGACGCTTACGCTGATGGCGCTTGCCTACCGGGCCTGCGATCATCTGGCGGAGGAATTCCGACAGGGCAATGTTTAAGCTGCGAAGGCATGCTAATCAAGTGGTGGCGTTTTTGGCCCGCCACGAACGAGGGTGAAGACGATGCAGGGAAAACTGATCGGACGGCGAAAAGCCCTGAAGTATTTTGGATATCTCAGCACCTCTGCGGCTGGGGCCGAGTTTCTGGCAAACTGGCTGCCCGGCGGAAGGGAAGCCCTCGCGGCCTCCGCGCCCTCGGGGCTGGTTCCGATTACGGGCGCGTCGCAAACTGTGGCGGCCCATCCGGCCGCTCCCTACGTGCCTCGGTTCTTCAAGCCCGCAGAGTTCCGCGATGTCAAAATTCTGACAGAGATGATTCTTCCCACCGATGAAAAGCCTGGCGCCAAAGAAGCGAAGGTGGCCGACTATATCGACTTTGTGGTTTACTCGGCCGCGGAGTTTGAGCCGCAACTGCAAAAGCAGTGGATTGACGGGCTGGGTCTCGTCAACGAACTCAGCGCCAAGAAATATGGAAAAGAGTTCTCCGCAGCTTCGCCGGCGCAGCAGGAAGAATTGTTGACTGAGATGAGCGTTCCTGAACACGATCCGAAAGCTGAACATCCGGGCTTTCCTTTTTACAGCTTGTTGAAGAGCATGACGCTCGACGCATTTTTCACTTCGAAGGTGGGGCTGATTGATTTTCTGGAATACAAAGGGCTCCAGTTCCTTACAAGTTTTCCCGGTTGCACTCATCCCGAACACCAGACGTAGCAGCTTGCCGTTTCTCAACACATTGGAACTTCAGCAAGCGAATGCAAGACTTTGGAGGACCGTGTGCCGCAACGATTAAGGACGCCTGCCGGAATTGTCATAAGCACCTTTCTGTTTCTTCTGACCCTGTCGATGGCCACTCTGTCTCTGCGCGGGGCCAAGCTGCCGCTCACTCCCGAACTGGTCACCCGGGGAGATGAGGTTGTTGCTCCATCCATCAGCCGCATCGCGTGGCGTCCCGGCCACGAAGAGGTCAGTTACGTCCGTGAAGACGGCCCAGGCGAGGGGTTGTGGCTCTATGACGTTGCAAGCGGCAAGGCGCGGCGATTGAATCTTGTCGCCGCCGTGAATCCCGGCAGCTATCAGTGGTCGCCAAGCGGCGATGAAATTCTTCTCCAGGGCTCGGACAATCTGTGGGTGTTTAATGCGAAGACCGGCGAGAGCCGGCAGTTGACAGACGATTCCGCGAAGGAAGAGGAGCCTACCTTTTCGCCCGCCGGCGACGCCGTCGCCTTTGTCAAAGGGAACAACATTTATACGATTTCCCTGAAGACCGGCAAGACTGTGCAGCTTACCCGCGACGGATCGGAATGGATCTATAACGGGACGCTCGACTGGGTTTACAAGGAGGAACTGGCGGACCGCGCCACCGGACGCTCCTATCAATGGTCTCCCGACGGCAAAGAAATTGCCTATCTCACGCTCAATGACCTGCACGTTCCGCGGTATCCGCTGATCAATTTTCTTGGGCGGCATGTTGAGCTCAACATCCAGCGCTTCCCGCAGTCTGGAGATCCCAATCCCCTGGCATCTTTCCATGTTATTTCCTCTGAGGGCGGGCTCGTCAGGAGCTGGGTCCCTGAAAAGTCGTCGCCTCCCGTTGAGTATTTCGCTCCGCGGTTTAACTGGACGCCGGATTCCAAATCCATTTGCTTCCTTACGCTGAATCGCGACCAGACCGAAGAGGTGGCGCATCTGTGGGACCCTGATTCCGGCGCCGACCGCACACTGCTGACCGAGCATGACAAGTACTGGATCAATTCCCTGAATCCTCCCGAATTTCTCAGCGGCGGACGCTTTCTGTGGCTTTCCGAGCGCGACGGCTGGATGCATCTTTATCTCTACAACATGGACGGCAAGGAGCAGGCGAAGCTCACCAACGGCGATTGGATGATCGACCGCCCGCTTTTTTCCGATCTTCCCATGTTCCAGATGGCGAGCGGTTCCAACTGGGTCTATTTTCTTTCGACGGAAGTGGACCCGCGCCAGCGGCAGATCTATCGCGTCCATCTGGACGGCACGGGCCTGGAGAGGATTTCAAAGCTTTCCGGCACGCATGTTTTCTACCTCTCGCCGGACGGCCGTTATTACGTCGACAAGTTTTCCGATTTCAAGACGCCGCCCATCACCCGCCTCTACAAGTCAGATGGAGAGCAGGTGGCCATGCTCGATAATCCCGTCAATCACCTGGACGACTACAATCTTGGCGCCACCGAATTTGTTACGCTCACGGCTCCTGACGGGGCCAAGCTTTATGCCCGCATGGTCAGGCCTCCGGATTTCGATCCGCAGAAGAAGTATCCGGTGATTGTGAACGTTTACGGCGGGCCTGAAGTGCAGATGGTGACAAACTCTTGGGGAGTGACTTCACTTGACGATCAGCTTTTTGCCCAGCATGGCTACGTGCTGTGGATATTGGACAATCGCGGATCGTGGGGACGCGGCCACGCATGGGAAACAAAGATCTTTGAACACTTGGGTCGGCAGGAACTTAAAGACCAGCTCGTGGGGATTGATTATCTGAAGTCGCTTCCGTACGTTGATTCCAGCCGCATGGGCATCTGGGGCTGGTCCTACGGCGGCTATATGACGCTTTACACGCTGACGCACGCGCCTGACGTTTTCAAATGCGGCGCGGCGGGCGGCCCGGTGACCGACTGGAAATTTTACGACAGCATTTACACCGAACGATATATGCGCACCGCGGAGGTGAACCCTGACGGCTACCGGGAGTCGTCACCGCTCGAAGCGGCAGAGAACCTCCGCGCGAAACTGCTGCTGATGCACGGCGTGGACGATGACAACGTGCACCTGCAGAACACCATCAACTTTATTGAAGCGCTGGTCCGCGACGGCATTCCGTACCAGCTTTACCTGCAGCCGGGTGAAAAGCACGGCTTCACCGCGAACTCAGCGCGGCTCTACCTGCTCAAAACGCTCGTGAAGTTTTTTGATGAGAACCTGCATCCGGCGGGGCAATAAGGCGGGTGTTGCGAGATAGTTACCGCCGGTGTTTGTCAGTGAATTCCACCAGCTTGCGAAGCGTCCGTTTTGCTTCGCCGGAGTCGATGACCTCGGCTGCCACTGCCACGCCTTCCGGGAAGTCACCTGCTTTGCCCGCGGCCACAAGCGCCGCGGATGAATTGGCCAGCACGCAATCGCGCAGGGGATTTTTCTCGCCGTCAAGAATCTGGAGCAGCAGGCGCGCGTTCTGTTCCGGATCGCCGCCGGCCAGTGTTTCGCCCGCGGCGCGAGGCAGGCCAAAATCTTCCGGCTGAACGTAGCGCGTTTCAATCCGCCCGGAATCGTATTCTGAAAGCTTGGTTGGGCCGGTGATGGTGATCTCGTCCAGCCCGTCTGATCCCGCCACCACAATCGCACGGCGCGTCCCCACAGCGCCCAGCGCTTCGGCCAGCATTTCCGTCCGAGCTGCGTCGTAAACCCCGGCCAGCTGATGCGTAGCTTCCAGCGGGTTGGTTACCGGCCCCAGCAGATTGAAGATGGTTTTGCTCTTGATGCTGCGCCGCGCGCCCATCACGTGCTTCATGGCCAGGTGAAGGTGCGGAGCAAAAAGGAAGACCATCCCTACCTTTTCGAGACACGCTGGAATGTCAGTGAGCGGCAGGTCGGTTGCAACCCCCAGCGCTTCCAGGACGTCGGCGCTGCCGCAGCGGCTTGAGATGGAGCGGTTGCCGTGCTTGGCGACGGGCACTCCGCATCCGGCCACCACCAGCGCCGTAGCGGTTGAGACGTTCGCCGTGCCTCGACGGTCGCCGCCCGTGCCGCAGGTGTCCAGCAGTTCCTGCGAATTGATGAACTCTTCAACGCGCACTCCGGCGTCCGCCAGCACCTGCCGGGCCTGCGCGCGCATCACCTCCGCAAAACCGACAAGCTCCGCCGTGGTCTCGCCCTTGTCGCGCAGGGCCAGCAGCAGCGCCACAATTTGCTCTTCAGGCGCGTGCCCGGAAAGCAGTTCCTGCATGACTGCGTGAGCCTCATTCCGTTCCAGGCTCCGGCCCTGCTTCAGTGCTTCGATGGCTTCAGCAATTTGCATAGTGATCAGAAACAATCCCCGGCGTTAACGGCGAGTCCCTGTTAAGTTTATCAGCCCCTGAAGCGGCATCCGGTGGTTGCCCCGGCGCCGACGTCGCGTGAAAAAATCCCGCGATCGAGAACCGCTGCTGCAATACACGCCGGAACCCAGGCGTTTGCTTTTTGGATTCACATTGCCTATACTGGCAGATTCTGCGGACACCGCGCCGCTCTATTGTACGATGGAACGGCAATCCTCGGCAGAAGTTTGGTGCCCTGAGGCTCCCGGCCCTTTCCGACCTCCGGCCTTGAAGCGCGCCAGACATTCAGGTTACCGCGTCTATCAACTATGAAGATTCACGAATATCAAGCCAAACAGATTCTTTCGCGTTTTGGAGTTGCGGTCCCCAAGGGTGAAGTCGCTTACACGCCGGAAGAGGCCCGCGAAATTGCCACGCGCCTGGGCGGAACGGTCGTGGTGAAGGCGCAGATTCACGCCGGCGGCAGAGGCAAAGCCGGCGGCGTCAAGCTGGCCCGCTCGGCGGCTGAAGCTGAGACGATTGCCGGCGAGATTCTGGGCAAGAAACTTGTGACGGTACAGACCGGCCCCGAGGGCCGCATCGTCCGGCGATTGCTGATCGAAGAAGGGCTGGACATCGCGCGCGAGCTTTATCTCGGCCTGGTGATTGACCGCATGTCCGCTTCGCCCGTCTTTATGGCCTCGAGCGAAGGCGGTGTTGAGATCGAAGTTGTCGCCGCCGAGCATCCGGAAAAGATCCTGAAGGAAGCCGTCAACCCGGCCCTTGGGCTCCAGCCCTTCCAGGCCCGCAAAATTGCTTTCGGGCTGGGAATCGATCCTCTGCTGGTGAATGAGGCGGCCAAGTTTTTTGGGGCGCTCTATCGCGCCTTTCAGGCAAGCGACGCTTCGCTGGCGGAGATCAACCCCTTTGTGCTCACGCGCGACGGGCGGCTGCTGGCGCTCGACGCCAAGATGAATTTTGATGACAACGCGCTTTTCCGCCACAAAGACATTCGCGAGCTGCGCGACCTGGATGAGGAAGACCCGCTGGAAGTGAAAGCCTCAAACTACAACCTGAATTACATCCGCTTGGACGGCAATGTCGGATGCATGGTGAACGGTGCCGGACTCGCCATGGCCACCATGGACATCATTCAGTATGCGGGCGGGCAGCCGGCCAACTTCCTCGATGTGGGCGGCGGCGCCAACGAGGAGCAGGTCCGCCGCGGATTTGAAATTATCCTGGGCGATCCCAATGTGCAAGCCGTGCTCATCAATATTTTCGGCGGCATCATGCGCTGCGACATTGTGGCCAGCGGCGTGGTGGCTGCCGCAAAGAGTCTGGGCATCAAGGTCCCGGTTGTCGTTCGGCTGGAAGGCACCAACGTGGAACTCGGGCAGAAAATTCTGCAGGAATCCGGCCTGCGCTTCACCGTCGCCAACGGTATGAAAGACGCGGCGGAGAAGGTTGTGGCGCAAGCGAAGGGCTGAAATATTTGTGATTTGCGATTGGTGGGCGGACGATTTGTGATTTTGTGATTGAGTGATTGGTGATTGAAAGGCCGACCTTATGGAGGATCGGGTTTCGATCAGTCAACCGGAAAAGCTTCGGGTGCGGACCAAACGATTTGCGCTTCGAATTGTGAAGGTCTTTCAGGCACTGCCCAAATCGGACGTGGGAAGGACCTTGGGCAGCCAGGTTCTGAGGTCTGGGACGTCGGTCGCGGCGAATTATCGAGCAGTTTGCAGGGCTCGTTCGAAGGCTGAGTTTGTAGCGAAGCTTGGAGTGGTTCTGGAGGAAGCAGACGAGACAGCATTCTGGCTTGAACTCTTGATAGAAGCCGGAGTGGTTTCAAAGTCCAGGCTGGAAGACCTCTTAGTTGAGTCGAATGAGCTAGTGAGGATCTTCTCCGCCTCAAGGCAGCCCGCCCAGCGGCGCGCGACGAAAAGTTTGGCAGCGAAACGTAACAGTGCGGCTGTTCAATCACTCAATCACCCGAT
>JAJXZM010000215.1 GCA_021780055.1 Acidobacteriota bacterium | reverse complement strand
ATTTTCAGAGGAGCGTCAAGCCTTGGGTTGCGCCTGGGGAAGGGACTTCCAGATTGCGTCGAGAACGCCGTTCACAAATTCGACCGAGTCTGAGCCGCCAAATCGGCGGGCCAGTTCAAGGGCTTCATTGATGACGACGGCGCCGGGGGTTTCCGGATGATGGAGCATTTCATAGAGCGCCAACCGAAGTATATTGCGGTCAACGGCCGGCATGCGTTCCATTCGCCAGTGTTCCGCGTGGCCGGCAATCGTGCGGTCGAGCGACGCGACTTCACTGACTGTTCCGGAAAACAGGCTGCGTGCAAACGCGTCAACGTCCGGCGCCAGGTTGCGTCCGTGCATGAAAGTCTGCTCCACATAGGCCGGCGGATGGCTGCCCACCTCCCACTGGTAAAGCATTTGCAGAGCTAACTCGCGAGATTTCGTTCGAGAACCCATTGTTGATCTGACTCTCCTCGCGTTCCGGCATGCACCGGACCGGAACTACTTGCCACTGAATTGCGCTGGGCGTTTTTCAAGAAACGCCCGCGTTCCTTCCTTCATGTCTTCGGTCGCACAGCATAGGCCAAACAGGTTGGCCTCAAGCCGCTCGCTGTCGTTCTTTGCCATCTCCACGCCGTGATTAACGGCCTCGAGGGAATACCGGACGGCGAGCGGTCCGTTGGCCATAATTTTCTGGACCGCTTTTTCGGCGGCAGGTAGCAGGTCCGGCAGGGCGACCACCTGATTGACCAGGCCGATCCGCCATGCTTCCTGCGCATTGATGGGTTCGCCCGAGAGGATCATTTCAAGCGCGCGGCCTTTCCCCACCAGACGAGGCAGTCGCTGGGTTCCGGCATAACCGGGAATTATGGCCAGCTTAACTTCCGGTTGTCCAAAGCGAGCGTTTTCCGATGCGATACGCAGAGTGCAAGCCATCGCCAGTTCGCAGCCGCCGCCGAGGGCGAAGCCGTTTATTGCCGCAATTACGGGTTTCCCCAGGTTCTCGATCGCGTTCATCAGCGCCTGTCCGCCCAGGGCCGTTTCGCGCGCGCCGGCCGGGGTGAGCGCGGCAAGCTCATTGATATCGGCTCCGGCTACAAAAGCCTTTTCACCCGCTCCGGTCAGGATAACGCCGCCCACTTC
The DNA here is from genome assembly GCA_021780055.1 of Acidobacteriota bacterium. Next base: position 6,039 of record JAJXZM010000215.1, on the reverse strand, counting down.
GCTGGATGCGTCGATCCGTTCAAAACAATCGGTGAGTTCCTGGACCGCCTTCTGATTAAGTGCGTTCAGTTTTTGCGGCCGGTTCACCGTAACATAGGCGATCCCTGCCCGGGCTTCATAAAGCAGCGTTTCATAGCTCATCAGGCTACTCCTGTGCGTGGCGAAGAAAAGTCTGGCCAAGGCTGTGCCGAGACCGCCGCGGCGGGCTATCGTGCCGCTCGATTTCGATCACTCCTATGATAACAGGAAGGGGGGCTCGCAGCCGGTTTGTGTGGTGTTGCGCATGTCTGCCGGCACGGGATGAGGCTAGCCAACAAACCCGGCAAGAAGAGTTCGGGCTTCGGGTTCTCTTCTCAAGACTTCCATCGAGTTTTCGAGCCGGTTGATGACCTCCGTTACTGCGTCTACTGCATCGAATCTGGGGCCGAGGAACATGTCGCTGACTACTGCGCTAAAGGCTGGAGAGGGCTCGGAGCCGATTTGTGCCTCGCGGAGCTGCGTCTGAAGTTTATCGATGAGGACGCGGGAGCGAGCGAGTGGAGTGTCGGGAAGGCACAAGGCGATGGTGCAGGGGCCGTAACGGATGGCGATGTCATTCTGCCGCACTTTCGATGAAACGGTATTGCCCACCTGATGGATGTAGGATTTTATATCCGCTTCGCCGAATTTCCGGGAGAGGCCGCCGGCCCCGGTCGGCTCCATCAGGCAGACGGACAGGGGACGTGATTGTTCCTCGGCCCGCCTGGCTTCCGCCAGCAGGCAGTCGATGTATGCGGTGCGAGGCAGAAGGCCGGTCGTAATGTCAGTTCCTGCCAGCGAGCGGACAAGCCGCCGCAGCCTGGTGCTATTGATGGCGATGGTCACCTGGGACGCGACGGCCCTGGCGAGCATCTTCTCGCCATCCGTCCAACGACGGGGTGTCTGGCATTGCTCCACGAGCAGCATGCCTGCCTTTTGCTCTTTGTCCATTAAGGGCACGGCCACGAGAGCGGTGATTCCCGTCTGAGAAAGTTGCGGCGCGATGGGTTCGAGCTGCTTGACGGGCGAAACATTGTCAATCGCCCATCCTTCCGGGCCCAAATCGGCAGAATTGGTGAGGAAAGCGCAGATGCCGAGCGTCGCCGGGGAATCCGAGGGAGCGATGTTCGGCGCAACGTATTCGGCCGTAATAGCGGTGGAATCCGGAGGCCCGGCGGCAATCCAGCAACGGCTTGCATCGAGAAGTCGCCCGAGTTGTCCGGTTGCTGTGTCCAGAACGCGTTCGATTGTCCCCTGTCGATGGATCACGGCTGTGATGGAGGAAATCCTTCCTAGTTCTTCCACGGGCAACTGCGCGGGTGCGGTTTCCTGGGATGATTGGTTTTCGGCAGGCGGGGGCTCGAAGGGGGTTGGTTGAAAACCTGCCATTTCGTTCAGTTCGGTTAGAGACTGGTTGTCCAGGTACGCTCCCGGATAGAGCCGGTCGATCTTCTTGAGTATTTCCTGCAATTTTGCGGTCAGGTGGTAGCGGTGGTACATTTCTGCTTCAATAACAAGGTCATCGAGGCTGGCTGATGTCCCGGGCTCGGGCTGTTCGTCCATTTCTACACGCCCCGGAGTAATTCCGTGTCCGACGCCGGGAATTGATATGCGGCCGGCGATATCGTTGTACCAGATTGCATCGATGTGACCTTCCAGATTCAGAAGGCGATCCGAGTGCGCCGCGCCGTAGGGGTCAACATCCAGAATGCTTTCGAGCGTTTCGGCTGCCTTGTCGTATCTTTCGTTGGCCAGATACAAATTGAACAACCTCGTCAGAGCCAGTCGCAAAGGGCCTTCGCGGTTGAACTCGTTGTAAAGAGGAGGAAGCAACTCCAGTACCTCAAGGTTGTCTTCGTCGGCGTGATAGATCTGTTCGGCCAAGGCCAGAAATTCAGACCTCTTTCCTGCCAGCCGGTACATCTGTTCCTTGATTCCCTCAAGGACGGCCAGCGCCCGTGCCGTCTGGCCGTTATTCAGAAGTCCCTGGATGAGTTGTTCGGTCAGGTCAACGGTTACAGGTTGGGCCTGAAAGAGCCTCAGGCAGACGGGCTCCGCCTTCGCGTACTCCCCTGAATCCAGGTAGGCCCGGCAAAGAAGCTTGAGCACAACCGTATCGTCGGGGGCTGCCTTGGAAATCGGTTCCAGAAGTGCGACAGACTCGCGGGCGCGGTTGCGGGCAAGGTAAACCTCCGCCGCAGCAATACACCCCACTTTGTTCGTTGGATCAAGCAGGTGAGCACGCTCCGCCAGGTTCACCCAGCGATCATTCATCCCGTTCCTACGGGCGATTTCTGCAGCTTTCAGGAAAGCCGTTGCTGCCAGTGCTGTCTTGTTGCCAGCGGCGGCCACTTCGGCCAACTCGGTGTGAGCTTCCAGGTTGTCAGGCTCCAGTTCGACAAGATGGCGGAGGGTCTCAATGGCCTGCTCGGTATTCCCGTTGCGGCGATAAGCTGCTGCCACGTTGCGGAAGGCATCAGCAGCCTCGGCCTTTTTCCCTGACTGCTTGAGGAGGAAGGCCAATTTTGTGAGCACCGGCAGGTCACGAGGCGCAGCTTTGAGGACCTTGCGGCAACTTACGATAGCCTTGGGGACGTCCTTGCGCCCAATGTAGAGATCGGCCAGCAAGCTGTTGAAGCGCAGTGAATCGTCCGGCCGGCAAGCCGCAGGGAGAGGTCAGCAAGATTGAGGAGGACAGCCTCATTGCCGGGTTCGCCTTCATGGAGTTTGAGAAAGATCTCGAAGGCGGAATCGAACTTCTGTTTCTGGAGAAGTTTTCCGGCCTTTTGGAAGAGTTTGTCCGTGTTGGCCATACAAAGAAAAGTCGGCTGATGGCCGGCAAAGCTGGAGGCTTTTTCGGGCATCGCCCCGGCATTCGGGCAGCAGGTGTTTTGCGTGGCCGATTATCCTGAAAAATACAGCGCGCCAAAGCCTGGCTTAGCGTAACCCTCAGCCGCAGCAAATTGACAGAAGCGCTTGGGTTTGTTAGATTTTCAAAGGGTTCATGAATGACAGATGTGGGTAAGAAACCTGCCGTCGATACAGCCCCGCGAGTTGTTTCTTGAGTAGGTTCCTGTCCGGTAGAGGCAAATCAAAGACAATATGACCGAAGCTCGGTACATTCGCAATTTTTCCATCGTCGCCCACATTGACCATGGGAAGTCCACACTCGCCGACCGCCTGCTGGAATTGACAGGGACGGTTGCCAAGCGCGACATGGAAGCGCAACTTCTTGACTCGATGGATCTGGAGCGGGAGCGGGGAATCACCATCAAAGCGCACTCCGTACGGTTGCTCTACAAAGCGCGCGACGGGAATGAGTACCAGTTGAACCTGATCGACACGCCCGGCCATGTTGACTTTTCCTACGAAGTCTCCAGAAGTCTTTCCGCTTGCGAAGGTGCGCTGCTGGTGATTGACGCCTCTCAGGGTGTGGAAGCGCAGACCCTGGCCAACGCGCAGCTTGCGATGAACAACAATCTGGAAATCGTGCCGGTGATCAACAAGATCGACCTGCCGGGGGCGGACGTCGAAGAAACCCGCCGGCAGATTGAGCAGACGCTCGCCATTGATTCGAGCGATGCGATCCTGATCAGCGCCAAACAGGGGACCGGCGTTGACCAAGTGCTGGAAGCGATTGTAGCGAAGATTCCGGCGCCGACCGGCTCTCCGGAAGCTCCCTTGCAGGCCCTGATTTTCGATTCATGGTTCGACAGCTACCGCGGCGTGGTGGTTCTGGCGCGGGTGGTGCAAGGGACGCTGGTTCCGGGCATGAAGATCCGTCTGTGGTCCAACAATGAGGTCTACACCGTGGAACAGTTGGGCATCCTGACTCCTTCGGCTGTCATTGTGGAGAGCCTGCACGCGGGAGAAGTGGGCTTTGTGATTGCCAACATCAAGCGCGTTGCGGACACCAAGATTGGCGATACGATCACGCAGGACGACCGGCCGGCGGGAGAACCGCTTCCTGGTTTTGAGGACATCAAGCCAATGGTGTTTGCCGGGCTTTACCCTGTGGAATCAAGTGAGTATGAGTCCCTGCGCGATGCCCTGGAAAAGTTGCGCCTGAATGATTCGTCGCTTTTCTATGAGCCGGAAAATTCCGCCGCGCTGGGGTTTGGTTTCCGGTGCGGCTTCCTGGGGCTGCTGCACATGGAAATTGTGCAGGAACGGCTGGAGCGGGAATTCAAGCTGAACCTGATCACCACGGCCCCCGGTGTTCGCTATCGCGTCACGGCGAAGGACGGCAGTGTCCATGAGATTGACAACCCTACACGATTCCCCGAGCCCAACGAAATTGCAAAGATTGAGGAGCCGGTGATCACCGCCGTGATTCTTACCCATGATGAGTACCTGGGCGGTATCCTGGCGCTGGCGGAGGAAAAGCGCGGCATCCAGAAGGGTTTTGACTATGTGGGTCCCAAGCGCGTTCTGCTGACTTATGAACTTCCCCTGAACGAGGTTGTTCTGGATTTTTACGACCGGCTCAAGTCCGTCTCGCGCGGCTATGCTTCACTGGATTACCATTTTTCAGGGCATTGGGAATCGAACCTGGTGAAGGTTGACCTGCTGGTGGGCGGTGAACCTGTGGACGCTCTCTCCTTTGTCTGCCATCGTGACCATGCCCAGATCCGGGCGCGCTCTCTCTGTGAAAGAATGCGCAAGCTAATCCCTCGCCAACTTTTTGAAGTGGCCATCCAGGCTTCCATCGGTTCCAAGATCATCGCCCGCGAAAATGTGGCTGCCATGCGGAAGAACGTTCTGGCCAAGTGCTATGGCGGTGACATCACGCGGAAGCGCAAGCTGCTTGAAAAGCAAAAGGAAGGGAAGCGGCGAATGAAACGCGTCGGCAAGGTCGATATTCCACAGGAAGCTTTCCTTGCAGTGTTGCGTGTCAACGAATAGAATTCTCCTGCTCATCCGAGCATGAGGTCTCCGATGCTGGAAAAGATTTTCAAAGGCCCCAGCGGCATCAGGTCCGGCTGGCGGCTGCTGCTCTTTCTTGTCCTCGCGACAATTCCTTTTATTACCGTCCAGGTGTTGATGGTTGTTCTGGGATTGAGGCATCGTCTTGCCCCGGGGCTCAATGTGTACATCATCATCTTCAGTGAAAGCCTCCTGTTTTTTTGCCCGCTCTTCGCGGCATGGATCATGGGATTTCTGGAGCACAAGAGCCTTCGTGATTACGGTTTGCCGGCTCGCGGCGCCTTTGGCCGGGACTTTCGCATTGGGGCGGTTATTGGTTTCGCCGCTCTGACGCTTCTTTTGGTGAGTATCCATCTGGGTAGGGGATTTTATTTTGGCAATCTGGCGCTCAGTGCAAAAGAAATCCTTTATTTCGGAGTGATGTGGGGGCTTGCTTTTCTCATCGTCGGGTTCGCAGAGGAATTCCTGTTTCGCGGTTACGCACTGGCGACGCTTGCGGAAGGAATCGGGTTCTGGCCTGCAGCCATTGTGCTCTCACTGGTGTTCGGCGCAGTCCACCTCGGCAATGTCGGAGAGAATCCCGTTGGGGCGGTTTCGGCGGGGCTGGTGGGGCTCCTTTTCTGCTTCAGCTTCCGGCGCTCAGGGAGCCTGTGGTTTGCTATTGGGTTGCATGCTGCCTGGGATTACGGAGAGAGCTTCATTTATTCGGTGCCTGACAGCGGCACGGTCGTACCGGGGCACCTGCTGAATTCTCATTTTCGAGCCGGGGCCCCCACGTGGCTTACGGGCGGAGCCGTGGGCCCTGAAGGCAGCGTCCTTGTTTTTGTCGTGCTTGCCATTCTGTTCGTTGTTGTCGATCGGATGTATCCTGAAGTTAAGTTTCCGGTGCGCGCCGTCAAGGCCGAGCTAAACAGGCTGCCGGAAATGGGCGCCGCTCTCAGCGGACCCGAAAGCGCGACAGGGAGGGACTGACATGGAACTGAAAACCGTCAGGATTGACAAGCCGGCCGATATGAACTTTATCCTCGGACAGTCGCACTTTATCAAGACCATCGAAGACCTCTACGAGGCGATTGTCCAAACCGTTCCCGAGAT
>JAJXZM010000040.1 GCA_021780055.1 Acidobacteriota bacterium | reverse complement strand
AAAAGTGAGCAGCGCGAGCCTCCAATCGAGTTTCAACATCACTACCATGATGCTGACCAGGGTGAAGAAATCGCCAAAGACGGCCACCACGCCGGAGGCGAACATATCGTTCAGAACGTCGATATCTGTGGTCACTCGAGTGACCAGCCTGCCCACGGGATTGCGGTCAAAATAGCTCATCTGCAGCCGCTGTAAGTGCTCAAAAACCTGCTTGCGCAGATCGTACATGACCTTCTGGCCAACCAATTGCATTGCGAAAGTCTGGGCAAATTGCAGGATAAAAGTCAGCAGGACCGTCGGCAGAAAGATGACAAATGCGATTTGAAGGATGCCGGTACGGGGATTCGCGCTGAGGAAATGCAGCAGACCCTGCGGAATTTGATGTTTGCTTGTGGGGTCGAGGTAGCGGTCGATTTCCACTCCCATCAGATAGGGAGGCACTGCCTGGAGCAAACCGTACAAAAAGATGGCAATCAATGCAAAAAACACTACCTGCTTGTAGGGGCGCAAGTAGGCCAGAAGCCGCCGCATCAGGCGAGCATCATACGCTTTCCCGAGAACTTCCTCTTCGTGAAGACTGTCCGCCATCAGATTGCCTGTTCAGATTTCCTTTTCAAGTGATTCTTCGATTAATTGTTTGTTGTAAAGCTCCGTGTAATGGCCGTTCACTGCCAGCAATTCTTCATGGGAACCGCGCTCCACAATCGTGCCGCCGTGGAGGACGACAATCTCGTCGGCATTACGGATGGTCGAGACACGATGAGAGATCAGTATCGTCGTTCTTCCGGCCATCACTTCGGTCAAGTGCCGAAGGATCTTTTCTTCTGTGTAAGTGTCAACGCTCGAGAGCGCGTCATCAAGGATCAGAATGCGCGGGTCGCGGATGATAGCCCGTGAGATGGCCACTCGCTGCTTCTGGCCGCCGGAGAGCGTCAGGCCGCGTTCTCCGACCATGGATTCAAACCCTTTAGGGAAACTCAGAATTTCCGGCAGGATGTTGGAAACCTCGGCGGCGTGTTCCACGTCGCTATCCGGAATACCGGGAACTCCAAACCGGATGTTTTCCCGGATTGAATCGCTAAACAGAAAGGTTTCTTGCGGGACAAACCCGATGTTCGCCCGCAAAGTTCTGAGCGGCACATGGCGCACCGGAACTCCATCCACGAGGACTGCACCCTCCGGTGCATCAAACAGGCGGGGGACCAGCGCCGCCAGGGTTGTCTTGCCGGACCCGGTTGCGCCCACGATGGCAACGGTTCTTCCGGCCGGAATATGCAGGTTAATGTCTTTGAGAATCGGGAATCCGTTGTAGGCAAACGTGAGGTTACGGAACTCGATTTCACCTTTAAGCTCGCGGATGGGATGTTCGGGGACCAGTCGGTCATCAAGAGCGGGTTGGGCAGCGAAGATAGTCCACAATCGCCCCATGGAAGCAAGGCCGCGCTGGATAATATTTGTTACCCACCCAAGCGCGATGATCGGCCAGATCAGGTTCATGAGATACATGTTGAACGCAGCAAAAGTCCCGATAGTTATCTTGCCAGACAGTACATGCTCTCCACCGACCACCAGAATCAGCAGAAAGGAGATTGCGAAAAGCAGCGCCAGGGCAGGCCACAGGAAGCTTGTGATCCAGATCAGCCGTTTGTTCTTTTCGACGTAGATCTGGTTCATTCGGTCGAACTGACGCATCTCAGGGCCTTCTTGGCGAAAGGACCTGACCAGCCGGACACCAGATAGGTTTTCGCGCACCTTTTCGGTTAGCTCCGAATACATTGCCTGGATTTTCTCAAAGCGTTCATGTATCCGTTGTCCGAAGAACTTGACTGCAATCGAAGCCAGTGGCAGAGGCACCAGTGCTAGCAGCGTCAAGTGCAAGTCCAGGTGGGCCATCAGGGCGATCGTAACAACTCCGGTGACCACGGTGTTGGCCGAGTACATAACGCCCGGCCCCACAATATTGCGGACAGCGTTCAGGTCGTTGGTCAGCTTCGCCATCAGGTCGCCGGTGCGATGTTCGTTGTAATAACGGGTGTCCTGGCGCATCAGGTGCTTGAAGAGGTCGTTGCGGAGGTCGTACTCAACGTCACGCGAAATCCCGATCAGGATCCAGCGCATCCAGAACTGAAAAACCGCTTTTGCCAGCGCAATTCCCATCAGGAGCAAGGCAAGAAAAGCGAGCCTTTGTGAGGTGACGCCGCTCGTCAAGGCGTCAAAAACTTCTTTGATAACCAGGGGAATGGTGACGCCCACAAGCTGGGTGATGATGAGCGTGGCGAAGCCAACCACATAAGCCTTCTTGTACTTAGCCAGGTATGGGAACAGGGGTCGAAGAGGGTTTCGCATGTATACCTATGTTTGATGGCAGCAGAAATCAGACAGTAGGCGCTGTGTCGCCCCGATAAACTTTGATTATAACCGAACCGCGGTGCGGCCGACCAGCTTCGCTCTGGATCGCGCCGATATGACTCTCCGCTAGTTCGCCAAACCTGCTCAGGAGGCAATAGGACTTTGTGGTTATTTTGGCTTTTGGGTTGACCTTACACGGCGGGCCTACGTAAAATCTGCCTATGTTGTTTCCCGGGCGGGCGGGACAGAAGAAAACGGCCTGAGAGGCAGGAAACGTTGGAGAATAGAAGACTGGTTTTCCTTATTTTGGCTGGAGTGGTTTTATTGGGTTCGTGCAGCTCCGGCAACAAGAAAGTTGCAGTTTCACCTCCGGTATCGAAGGTCCCTCCTCCGGCCCAGTTCCCTGTCGTGAAGGCAGCGCCTCCCGCCGCCTCGGTGAAGCAGGCGGCGCCGGACCCGGTCGGCTCCCTGATTGCTAAGGTTGATGCCGTCTACGGCGAAGGCATGAAGGAATACCACGCTGGAAATCCGCAACAGGCTAAGCAGGATTTTGATAGGGCCTTGAGCCTGCTGCTGGAGTCCGGGGAGGACATCCAAAACAACAGTCGGCTCAACTCAGAATTTAGCAAACTTGTCGAAAATACTTACGGGCTTGAGGCTTCAGCGTCGGCCAACGGTGATACCTTGAGCCAGCACGATTATGAGCCCCCGCCTATCGAATCTTTTGCAGAGCTTACTTTCCCTGTAGATCCCAGGGTGAGGCAACGCGCCGAGCAGGAGTTGATTTCAGTCCGTTCAGACCTTCCGCTGGTTACAAACGACTACGTGCTGAGCTTCCTCACGTACTTTCAAAATGGAGGGCAGGGCTACATTGAGAATATTCTGAAGCGGGTCGGAATGTACGGGCCTATGATCTCCGGTGTTCTGCGCAAGTACGGATTGCCGCGGGATCTGATCTACCTGGCGGCGGCGGAAAGCGGTTTCAACCCCCACGCTGTTTCCAAGGCGGGCGCGACGGGTATCTGGCAATTCATGGCATCACGCGCCCGGGAATTTGGACTGGTAATCGACCAGTATGAAGATCAGCGTGAAGACCCGCTAAAATCGACGGACGCTGCGGCCCGGCATCTGAGGGACCTCTATAAGGAGTTCGGGGACTGGTACCTTGCGATGGCCGCCTACGATGCCGGCCCGTTGAACGTCCAGCGTGCAATTGAACGGACAGGTTATGCGAATTATTGGAAACTCCGCGAATTACATGCCTTACCGCAGGAGACCCAGAACTATGTTCCGATTTTCATTGCCACGGCGTTGATTGCCAAGGATCCGAGTGCTTACGGGTTCGAGGTCCCGCCTGATGCTCCGCTGGATCCCGATCAGGTGGTTGTTACGGTTCCGACCGACCTTCGGCTCGTCGCCGAACTTCTGGACCAGCCTGTCAGAGAGTTGGAGAAGCTCAACCCGAGTCTTTTGACGTGGGCTACCCCGCTGGACCAGAGCGCTTACGTTCTCAACCTTCCTCATGGGACCAAGGGTTTGTACGAGAAACGAATTGCTGAAGTACCTCCCTCAAAGCGTATCTGGTGGCGGGCCGTGAAGGTGGAGAACGGCGACACTCTTGCCGCCATTGCGCAAAAGTATCGGGTGACAAGTACCGCCCTCGCGGAAGCCAATCATATTGACCCGGGCGACGACCCGGAAACCGGCACCCACCTGATCCTTCCTCTTCCTCCCGGCCGGGAACCTATCTATCGAAGGGGCCGTTATTACCGTTACCGAATCCGGAGCGGTGATACGCTCGGCGCCATCGCCCGCCGTTTTCATGTGAGTGTCGAAAGCCTTCGCCGCTGGAACCATCTGCGGGGTTCGGTGATCGTCGCCGGAAGAACTTTGCAGGTGTTCGGGCGCGCAGTCGAGGAGCCTGAGCGTGGGGACGAATACAAAACCGAAGTGAACAATGGCGTTCGCGTTTACCGTATTCAAAGAGCAGACACGCTCGAAGGTATCGCCCGCCATTTCCATGTAAGCGTCGATGACCTTCGCCGCTGGAATAACCTGAGTGGGCACAAGATTATCGCCGGCCGAACGTTGAAAATCGGCGCTACGAGCCATGAGAAGGAGGTCGCTTCCAATCACCCTGCCAGCAAGAATCGCCGTTCTGTTTACCACTACCGGATTCGCCGCGGTGACACACTGGCGGTCATTGCAAACCATTTCAAGGTGACGGTCGCCCAGATCCGCGAGTGGAATCATCTGTATGGATCGGTGATTGTCCCCGGCCAGGTCCTAGCTTTGTACCGGGTTTCGGACTAGCCGTAGAACTGAGCAGGCGAGAAGCCTCTTGACAGCGGATGCCCAGTGTTATACATCTGGCCCATGAGGGCTTTGCTTTCAGGCGCCCATTGCATGAAACGGCCGGAGCCTTATTACTGACTGGAGAAGATCTCAAGAGGAGGATCCCATGCAGTTCGACGAAGACGAAAATGAGCTTGGGGAAGAATTCGAGGACTATGAAGATGAGCTCCCCTCCGACTCCGAAAAGGAGCTTGAAGGAGAATCATTTGGCGAGGACCTTGCAGATCTGGACGAAGAAATCTCTTATGAGTCCGAGGATGTAGAGGTTGAGCCTCTAGAATTGGAAGTGCCAGCGGCACCCACGCCTCCTCCGCCTGCTCCTGCCACGGTCGGCCGGCCGCCTCGGGCCAAGGTGCGGGAGGCGAAAGCAAAGCCTAAGAAGACCGCGCAGGCCCAAAAAGCTGCCAAGCCCAGCAAGTCAGTAAAAGCCAAAAAGTCGGTAAAAACCAAGAAACCGGCCAAAGCAAAGAAGCCGGCAAAGCCCGTAAAGGCGGCAAAGAAAGCCGTAAAGCCCGCGAAATCCAGAGGGGCCAGGAAGCCTGCTTCCCGGAAAAAGCCGCGCGGACGCCGCTGACGTTGATGGCCGGGTGTGCCCGCCTGCAGGAGCATGGAGTTTGTTTTGGCGGAAAGCAGGTCGGTGGCGGTCCCATCAGCTCTCATCTGGGCGACTGTTCATTTTTCTTGTGGTTTTGCTGAGGGAAGGCGCTGGAGGGCCATCCTCACTCGCTGAACTGCTTTCCGAGGAGTTTGAAACAAATCTGCAGAAGGGTTTTGAGAAACACACTCCAGGGATGCACGAAAGGTTCGGAAACTCCGGCTGTGGAACCCGCTCAGCGGGCAGCCCTTTTGGTCCTTCAGCCACTTTACAATCCAGCCTGGCCGGGTCTGATGCGGTCCGGAAGGTCGAAGCCATAGAATTCATCCGGCGGATGCGTGGTGGCTCGCAGCCATTTCTGATGGGCTGCGATGACGGAGAGACCTACGTAGTCAAGTTCAGTAACAACCCTCAACACGTCCGCATCCTGGCAAACGAGATGCTGGCCAGCCGGTTAGCGACACTTGCCCGGCTTCCGGTTCCTGACTGCGCCTTTGTGCAGGTCTCGCAGAACCTTATTTCGGGGACACCGCTCCTGAAATTTGAAACAGCCGGACAGGAAGAACAGTGTGCAGCGGGACTGCATTTCGGTTCAAAGTTTCCGGGCGTTCCGAGCCAGACGCTGGTTGTAGATTTCCTTCCCGATCGGTTGTTGCGCAAGGTCACTAATCTGTCATCAATTTTTCTCGGGGCCTACGTACTGGACAAGTGGACCTGCAACTGCGACGGGCGCCAGGTGATTTTCTACCGCGACATCGAACAGAGGGGGAGCAATTACGCTGCAACCCTGATTGACCACGGCTTTTGCTTCAACGATGGCGAATGGAACTTTCCCGACAGCCCCATTCGAAGTCTTTATCCGCGACGCCTTGTTTATGAAACCGTCCGGGGACTCCAGTCATTTGAGCCGTATTTGTCGCGAGTGGAAAATATCCAGGCTTCCGAGCTGGAAGAGTGTCTTCGCGAGGTGCCGCCAGAGTGGTGTGGCGGCGACCCCGACCAGATTTCACGGCTTGTGGAGCGGCTCTATGAGCGCCGCCGCCGCGTGCGCCAGCTTATTATCGATGCCAGAGAAAGTCCATTGAGGCCGTTTCCCAATTGGGACTAGATTGTAAACAGGGCCCCGTCGAGCCAAGTGCTTGTTATGGCTGATAAGGAAAATCTAAAGCGCTGTTCACTCTATCTGGTGCAATATGTGCCGGATATTGTCCGGGGCGAGTTCCTGAATATCGGCCTGTTCCTGCACAGCCCTGAGGAGAATTACCTGGGGTGCGTTTTTACCGATGATTTCCGCCGGATCAAGCGTTTCCATCCACAGGCTGACCTGGAGTTTCTGCGGGAATTACAACAGGATTTCGAGCAGCAGATCGATGATCACAGCGACGAGTTGGACTCCTACGTAGGTTGGATGGAGCAGTCTTTTTCGAACCTGGTGCAAGTTGCTCCGGCCAGGTCCTGCCTGCTGCGGGACCCGGCAGCGGAAATTCAGGACCTTTTCAAGCGGTATGTGGGCGCTCGAACAGAAGGACCTCTCCCTGTTGACACACGGGTGCGGATCAAGCAGCGGCTACGTCTTTCATTTGTCCGCGCCGGATTGTGGAACCTGCCTCAATTTGAGCGGAACATTCGGGCCTCGCGCTGGACTCATTCAGGCGATCCCTTTACTTTTGACTTCGGGTACCGTCCGCTGGAAATAGCGGGAGAGCCTAACGGCCACATCAAGCTTGTTCATTCCCTTTCACTCAAGCGTGACATCGAACTTGCCAAGGTGCTTGTTTATACCATGGACCACGTTCGCCGCAGCGAACCTGCCGAATTGACAGCGGTAGTCGAGAACCTGGCTTCGAAGGACGATGAAACTGCCAA
>JAJXZM010000275.1 GCA_021780055.1 Acidobacteriota bacterium | reverse complement strand
TGTGCCCGGCGGCGGAGCCAACGCCGCAAACAACCTGGCAGACCTCGGCGCCCGCGTTACGCCAGTAGGGCTGGTCGGCGATGACCGGACAGGCGAGGCGCTTTTTCAATACTTCAAGGACAAGAGCATCTCCACGCATGGGCTTCTGCGTGTCGAGGGCTACATCACGCCGACCAAATCGCGCATCCTCGGAGGGCTGAGCCACTGGCAGAGGCAGCAGATTGTCCGCATCGATCGCGAGCCGCCGGAAGACAACCGGGAAGAACTGCGAAAGCTTGTAAGCCGCCGGGCGGCCCGGCTGCTGGACGGCAAGACCGGTGTTCTAATCGCCGACTACGGTTATGGGGCCACAGATGCTTCGGCGGTCATGTCGCTCCAACACCGGATGGGGGACGCCACAGTGCCGGTGGTGGTTGATTCGCGGTACAACCTTCACACCTACTCGCAGGTCACGGCCGCAACTCCCAACGAGCCGGAAGTGGAAGCGGCGTTCGGGCAGACCATCGGGAACAACACCGCTCTGCTCTTTCACCTCGGGCGCACCATGCTCGAGCGGCAATCGCTGAAGGCCCTTCTGATTACGCGCGGGCGTGACGGAATGGCGTTGTTCGAACGCGGAAAGAGGCCCACACTAATTCCGATTTTTGGCTCCGACCAGGCCGTTGACGTCACCGGCGCAGGCGATACTGTGGTGGCGGTGTTTACGCTGGCGCTTGCGGTGGGAGCAGGCTTTCCCACCGCTGCGCTGCTGGCCAATTGCGCGGGTGGCCTTGTGGTGATGAAGCGCGGGACGGCTACCGTCACGGCGCGCGAGCTGAAGGAGGCGATAAGGAACGCATGACGGGCAAGCTTGTCCCCCGCGCGGATATTGTGGCGCTCGGCGAGCGACTGCGGAAGTCGGGTCGGCAGGTCGTTTTTGCAAACGGCTGCTTTGACATTTTTCACGTGGGGCACGTCCGTTATCTGGAAGGGGCGCGACAGCAGGGCGACGCGCTCGTCGTGGGCGTGAACAGCGACCATTCCGTGCGGCAATTAAAAGGCGGGGGTCGTCCGTTGCTTCCGGAAGAAGCGCGCGCGGAACTGCTGGCGGCACTGGAATGCGTGGATTACGTCGTTATTTTTGACGACCTGACCGCGGAGAACATCCTGCGCGATTTGAAGCCTGACGTTCACTGCAAAGGGACCGATTACACAGAGGCTACCGTACCGGAACGGGAAGTCGTCAAAAGCTGGGGAGGCCGTGTTGTGATTGTGGGCGATCCGAAAGACCATTCGACACGCGACGTGCTTTCGCGGATCGCTCAACTTAAAAATGTGGAGAAATAGCGCCCGGAGGGACTGGCAGATCTAAACCGGCCATCCTTCTGCTTCATCCACTTCGATCTGAAAGAAAATGCTGGAATCCCGCGAGCGTTTCCTCGTCATCCGTCTCAGCTCTATCGGAGACATTGTCCACACTATGCCGGCCGTGGCCGCGCTGGGCCGCGCGCATCCGCAGGCGGAGATCCACTGGGCTGTGGAAGAACGATTCTCGGAGTTGCTTGCCGGAAACCCTTATGTCAGCCGCGTGATCAAGCTGGATACTCTCGGCTGGAGAAAAACTCCAACGGCCGGCAGCACAATGGCGGAAATCATGCAGGGGTACGAAGCGCTTCGGGAATATCCGTATGACGCCGTCATTGATTTCCAGGGGCTGATGAAGTCGGCGATCTTTGCATGGCTGAGCCATACCTCAAAGCGCATCGGCCTTGCCCGGGGTTCCCTGCGCGAGCCGCTTGCGGCGCTTCTATACACGCAGCGAGTGTCTCCGAAAAACTGCACGCATATTATTGAAATCAACCTGTCGCTGGTGGAACCGCTTGGGGCGCAGTCATCAAACTGGGAATTTCCCCTGCCCGATCAGCCACAGGACCGCGAGGCCGTCCGGGCGGAACTAGATCGGCTGGGGACAAAAGATTTCATCATCGTCAATTTTGGTGGAGGATGGAAATCCAAGCGATGGGCTCTGGCAAACTATGCTGAGCTGATTGCAGCCCTGGCTGCGCAGGCGCCATTTGATATTCTGGTGACGGGCGCGACGCAGGAAAAAGAAGTGGCACAGGAAATTATCGCAGGCGCAAACACAACGCGCGCAAAGTGGTTTCCCAGCACATTGCTGCAGTTTATTGCGCTGGCTCGGCAGGCAAAACTGCTGATTGGCGGCGACACCGGACCACTCCACATTGCGGCGGCAGTTGGCACGCCGATTGTGGCCATCTTCAATGCCGCTGATTCGCGGAACACTCCGGAGCGCAACGGTCCGTTCAACCCGTCAGACATCGTCCTATGCGGCTCCAGGCCGGCGAAGCGTGAAACACATTCGAAGCACTTGAACTATCTTGAAGGAGTCAGCGTTGAGTCCGCCGTAAAGGCGGTGCTCCAGCGGCTGGGAATGAGCCATGGATAAAGGTTTTTCAGACTTCGTTGCGCGGTGGCGAGTGCCGTTTGGATTCGCGCTGGGTGTTGCCTATCTGGTTTTCGCGCAGCCGACCGTGCCGCTGCTGATTGCGGGTTCACTCGTGGCCCTGGCGGGCCTGGGAATCCGCGGTTACGCCGCCGGCCACCTGCAGAAAGATCAACGCCTTGCCGTAAGCGGCCCGTATTCCTACACGCGCAATCCGCTGTATCTGGGCAGCCTGCTGATCGGGATCGGACTTGTCCTGGCCGGCGCGCAGTGGATACTGGGAGTGGTATTTGTCGTGTTCTTTCTGTCGGTGTACCTCCCTGTCATGCGCCGTGAGGAAAGAAACCTGCAGCAGCGTTTCGGCAAACCCTTTGAAGAGTACGCAGCCGCCGTTCCGCTGCTCTTTCCCCATCGAAAGCCTGTAAGGCTTTCGCAGGAAAAGTTTGATTGGAAGCGATATCGCAAGAACCGCGAGTATGAAGCAGCACTTGGTTATCTGATGGGAATCATTTTCCTGGTGGCAAAGATTCTGCTACGTTAAATAAGGGCGCAGGTTTCCTTTAGACGGTGGAATGCGTCTAAGCCAAGTATGACACTCTGTCGGTCCTGCATCGCGATGGCCGTGGCGTTCCTCCTGACGGCTGGAACAATGGGCGGCGCGCAGCGCCAAGAGAACAAGCCGCGGCCCTTCAGCCCCGGAGAAACGCTTACTTATGACGTAAACTGGTCCGTATTCCCCGCAGGGAAACTTACCGCGACGCTCCGCAAGGACGAGGAAGGCTCCGGCGATTCCTTTGTAGTTACAACCACGGCCCAATCACAAGGATTCGTGTCGCTGCTGTACAGGGTTCAGGACGAATTCCGGTCCGTCTTTGATCCGGATACACTCTGTTCCGAACAGATATCCAAGCAGATCAACGAAGGGCGCCGGCACAAGATTACAAAGATAATGTTCGACAACCGGCGGGGCCTGGCGATTCTGGATGAGCACGACGCGAACGGCGGAAAGAATCCGCCCAAGCATGACGAGCACGCAATCCCTCCCTGCGCCCAGGACATCATCACGGCCTTCTACTACGTCCGCAGCAAGCCACTGCACGTTGGCCAGGAGTTGAAACTCGCCGTCAATGACGGGTCAAAGACAAAGACGGTTGTGGCGAGAGTAACAGCGCGAAAGAAAATCCAGACCCCGCTGGGCGTCCATGAGGCATTTCGGGTTGAGCCCTCCGTTTTCGGCAACCTTTACGAGAACAAAAAGGGGAAACTGGTGGTCTGGTTCAGCGACGACGAATATCACTACCCCTTGCGAATCAGTGCCACGTTGAAGCTGGGCGCCATCACCGGCACGCTGACATCGGTTACTCCGGCTCCGCCGGGGTATTCCCATCCTGGCACACCTGCCGAAAAGACGGAAGAAACACAGAACACGGCAGCACTCAAATAATCTTGTATTTCTCGGCAAGGATCCGCTGCAGCCGGGGACGGTAGATCAGGTCAAACGTTTGTCCCTTGTCAGGAAAAAGGTCGAGGGCGAATTGGCGGGTGGCGGCTACCATCTCGGAGGCCTGCTCAATGGCCATGTCTTCCTGCTGAAGAGTGCTCGTCACCAGGTCCATTACGAGTTGAAGCCTTCTGACTTTTCTGGCTTCTTCCTGAATTTCCACTTCGGTTGCCACTGTCACCCCGCTTTGAGTTGAATCCCCAGACCCCTATTATAGGCCGGAAGAACTTAAAGCGGGGCCCGACGCGCCCGACCACTTGAAAATCTCGGAACTTCCATAGCATTGGACGGTGAGAGACGGTCCCGCCAGATCGATGGTGACGGCTCCGTCGTTCGCGGTTGCAAATACAGGAATGTCGGCGGAGCCCGGAGTATCAGCGTGGATGAACATTCTCCTCTGAGGAATTTTGCCGCTGCGGCCGGTCTCCAGCACAATCCGCGGATTCACCAGCTCCAAAAATTTCTTTTGAGAGGTAGTATCAGAAAGCGTTCGCGCGGCTTCTAGCACATCGCTGGAAAGGTCCACCCCGGATTCCACCAATTCTTTTTCCACGCGCTCGTCCGTACTCCCACGCAGGAGAATCCCGCTCTGTCTGTCCGCAATGCGCAGTACCAGCGACCTGTCATTCAGAGGCAGTTGCGGATCGTGCGAATCCGATGATGGCCACAACACATTGATGTCCGCTCGTGCCAGGCGTTCGCCATCGCCCGCTGATAAATCACGAATCAGAACATTCCGTTCTCGTGCCGCATCCATCAGGGCAAAATCATCGCGATCGTACGTCATCGAACTGCTCCAGAGTTCTCTGACCTTGAAGTTGCGCAAAATCGCGGCCATGGCGTTGATGTTCTCATCACTGCCTCCACCGAGAACCGCAATATCAATCTTCTTAATGCCGCGCGACCACAGGTATGGAGAAACAATTTCTTCACCCGGGTTCCACCGGCCGATGTCCGGCCCGAAACGCTCCTGCCCGCCAGCGTCCACCAGCAGCGTAGTACCGTCAGGCAAAACGCTGAAGATCGCCTGACCCCGGCCACAATCGAGCGCCGTTACCTCGAGCACGCCTCGCGGAATTCGCGGAGCGAATGGATATGAAACTACCAGCGCAGCGAATGTTATGAACAAGCAGCCGGAGACGACTACAACACGTTTGCTGCGGCCCAGGGCCAATGCAACGGCGACCAGCGCCGCCGCAAAACCCACAGCTACCCACAGCGGCGGACCAGGAATCCGGTAAGACATCCACAAGGGTTCGCCCCTGAATTCGGTCAAGGCCAGCAGCGCGCTCGTAAGCCAGAACAACAGTTTCCCCGGCAGCACGGCAACCACCGGGAAAGTGGCCGCGAGCACCACCGTAGGCACAGCCAGCGCGATCAGCACTGTCATCAGAGGAAAGGCGAGCGTGTTCAAACCGATTCCGACGATGGTAATCCGGTGAAAAGTCTCCGCCATGGGCATCAGGAGTCCAATTTGAATAATGGCCGAAAACAGCGCCAGATCTGCGGCCCACAAGCCGATTCGGAATGGGACTGTGACCATCCGCTCGCAGAGAACAGGGTGACTCTCCAGCCAGGGCAACCTCGTCTTCACCCCACCAATAACCATGCGAAGCTCTACCCGGAATTGGCCGTGGCGCGGCGATAAGTTGATGTCTCGCTCCAGGTCTTTCAGGCGAACCAGTGCGTTCCGATAAGGAATCGTCGTGCGCTGAAGGACAGGAAGCGCGAGGCCGGCAATCAGCAAGGCTGCTGAAAACGACAGCGCAAATCCTGCCTCAAAAAGCCAGGCCGGCCTGTGAAAGAGCAGAATCAGCGCTGCAAGCCCGACCGCATTTAAGGCCGCCCGATCGCGATAAAGATATCGGGCCACCAAATAGGCCGCGATCATCAGCGAAGCGCGCAGCGTCGGCGCCCGCTGCTCGACTAACAGCGAATACGTTCCCAGGAAGACCAGAAGGCATCCCGCTCTCCACGATTCGCCCACTCGCAGAAGATATAAGAAAAACAGAAGCACTGACGCCAGCAGTCCCACATGCAGGCCCGAAATCACCAGCAAATGGTAGAGCCCTGACTGTCGGAAATTTTCGACGGTATTCGAGTCGAGTGAAGAACGGTCGCCGAGCAGGACCGCCTTCAGCACCGCGCCATCGCGCCCCTGGGACGACCAGGGTGGATACAAGCCGTCAATTCCATGAAGCAGCCGGGCCCGAACGTTCTCGACAAGCATTGAGAAACGAGGCGCCTGCGACGCGGAAAGCCTCCGGACCAGTAGGGGACTTCTGATCTCGCCTTCCCACGAAATGTCGTTGACTGCTTCCAGCCACCAGCGAAAATCGAAGCTCCCGGGGTTTCGATATACCCACGGCCTTTGAAACCGGATCGGAGCCCGGATCAGGTCGCCGTATCGCAGGTCGAGGCTCTCCGCAACAGACCAGCTTTTGTCGTTCTCGGGTGTATATAAGCGGACCTGGATTTTCCCCCGCACGGTTCGCCATTGTCCATCGCGCGCGATCCTTCGGCACTCAAGATCGAACCGGTAACTGTTATGCCCACGAATCGGATTGCTCGCAATGACGCCTTCGGTCTCGACGTTTCGCGTCAGGTCCACGCCCCAGCCCGCAAGGTTGTGAACATCTTTGGGCAGGAATCGGTATTGAAAACTCACGCCAGCCGCAATGCCCGCAATGATGAAACCCGCAAGCGCCAGGCAGGCGCAAACCGGAATCCAGTCCCGGCGAAGAGAAACAAGCCCAAGCAGAAGGCAAGCGGATCCAGCTGCAACCAGCAGGGGGATAGCATGAAAATCGGGGCTGAACTCATGTGCCGCCAGCACGCCCAGCGCAAAGCAGGCAGCCAGAATCAACAAGGGACTTTTCATCAGGCAGACCGGTCCTGGCTAATAAGGCGCGCCATGCACTCGATGTGGTAGGTGTGCGGGAAGCAGTCGAGCATGTCAACCCTTTCCAATCGGTAATTACTGCTGAGCAGAAAGGCCAGGTCGCGCGCCCAGGTGGGCGGGTGGCACGCAACATAATGAACACGTCGGGGTTGCAAATCAACCAGATATTTCAACGTCGATTGGCCTGCCCCGCCGCGTGGAGGGTCGAGGATCACCATGTCCGGCCGACCCTGCGCGTACCGGCGAAGGAATTCTGAAGTCGACTGCCCGACAGCACGGACATTTTCTAACCCGTGGCTCGCAGCGTTTGCCTTCAGGTCTCGTGCAGCCGCCGGATGCGACTC
>JAJXZM010000153.1 GCA_021780055.1 Acidobacteriota bacterium | reverse complement strand
ACGGGGATCCCGGCCTACGGAGCCGTGATGAAGGACCTGTTTCCGGAATTGAGCTGCGCTCAGGACGTCCCCAAGCTAATGCGCAAGGTGGTGAAGTCAGGCGCGAAGGGTGTTTCAAATGCCAAAGGGTTTTACCGGTATACGCCGGGTGAAGCCAAGCGCTGGGAAAAGCGGTTCATGAAGTTCAGCTACGAAATCCGGGCCCTCGCCCAGAAGTACCCTGAGGAGGTGCCGAAGTAAAGATCTGTTTTCGGGCCTGGTCGCGGCTGAATTCAAGTTTTCTACCATCATGCCAGACGGAACGTCAGCCGTTTCAGGGCCGATTTTTATCGGACGATACCAAAGTTAGGACCACACAATGCGCTCCTGGCTCTTACTGTTTGCATGCAATTTCATGTGGGCTCTCCAGTTCACATGTGTCAAATTGGTACAGGATCAGGTGGGTGCCCTTTTCACCGTTTGGGGACCCATGACCCTGGCCACCGTGATGCTTTTTCCTATGGTCGTGATGGACAGGCGAGGCGGCTCCAACAAGAACGAACGCTCCAAGCGAGACTTTGTCGCTTTCTTTCTCCTTGCGCTTCTGGGCATATTTCCCGGGCAGGTCTTCATCACTTGGGGGACGCGATGGTCTCTGGCCAGCAATGCCGCTTTGCTGATGTTGACTCTGCCGATCTCAACGGCCCTGCTAGCATACATTCTTCTTTCGGAGCGGATGACACGCGTGCGCTGGATCAGCTTCGCGCTCGCCATCGCAGGCGTCCTGATGTGCTCCAACCTGGATTTTGAACACATGAACTTCGGGAAGGGCTACCTATTGGGGAACGCCTTGATCCTTCTCGGGACTTTGGGCAGTGCATTTTACAACTCTTACAGCAAGAAGGTGCTGGAACGATATTCACCCCTGGAAGTTCTTTTCTACACCTACGTGGGAATGTTCATTCTGATGACTCCTCTGGTGATGGCTGAAGAAGGTAGTGTGTTCCGGAACATCCCAAGCTTTACCGCCCGGACTTGGATTGGGCTGGCGCTGCTGACGTTCTTCCATAACTTTTTGTCGATGGTTTTGTTCCTGAAAGCGCTCAAACAGCTTGACGCGATCCAGGCTGCTCTTTCAAATTATCTGATCACATTTTTCGGCATCCCAATCGCTGTGATCTGGCTTGGAGAAAGACTTGCTCCTCTGGCGCTGGTCGGCGGAATCATCATTCTTGGAAGCACCCTGCTGATTACGGTATGGGAAAAGCAAAGCGCCGGCTCTGAAATGACCGTCGCCGGATCGTCAGCCGTAGAATAGATCCGGTCGTGTGAATGGGTGGGTGACTGTGGCAGCGCAGAGTCCCCTTCGAATGCATAGGAGGTTAGTTTGATTGCAAGAGCGGAGAGGAAATACCTGACTTTGCAGATCAGGGGCATTGTTCCAATTGTTCCCACGCCTTTTAATCGAAACCAGGAAATCGACTGGCAAAGCCTGAGGTCTCTGGTGGACTTTGCCTGTGCCAGCGGGGCATGCGCAGTGTGCCTTCCCGCTTACGCCAGCGAGTTCTACAAGCTTTCAGATGACGAAAGGCACCGCATCATAGCAGAAGCTGTAAAGCAGGCGGCTGGACGAATGCCCGTGATCGGGCAGGTGAACGCCTTTTCTGCAATGCACGCAAAAACAGCGGCGCTCGGGGCTCAACAGGCTGGGGCAAATGCGGTTTCAGTCTCCGTGCCGCGTTTATTCCCTCTTGGAGAGCGCGACATTTTCCGCTACTTCGATCACATCTTGAGCGCGATTGATACACCCATGGTTATTCAGGATTTCAATCCCGGCGGCACCACGGTCAGCCCGGAGTTCATTGCGAACCTGCACCGGACCCACCCGCACTTCCGTTACATCAAGCTTGAGGAGCCCCTGATGGCCACAAAGGTGGAAGCCATTGTTCAGGAGACTTCGGGCGAAGTTGGAGTTTTGGAGGGCTGGGGCGGTATGTACATGCTTGAATTGATTCCGACCGGGATTTGCGGGGTCATGCCGAGCCTTGGGGCGGTGGATATCCTGGCCCTGGTTTTCCGGTTGGCGACGCAAGGACAGAAGGATGAAGCTTATGAGGCCTTCCGGGCCGTGCTGCCCCAAATTGTCTTCAGCCTGCAGAATCTTGAACTGCTTCACCACGTTGAGAAGTCTCTTCTCGCAGCCCGTGGGATCATTCCGGAAGCGGTTGTCAGGGAAGCCAGCCTGGAAGTGAATGATCACGACCGGCAGCACATTCTTTTCCTGAACGGCAAGGTTCTCGAAGCACTCGACCGGCTCAACCTACCTCGCAACCCGAACGCGGTCTCAGGGACGACGACGTGAATCAGTATTTCCCCTATTATATGGCGTGACACTGGTTGTGAGAGTATTCCGAAACCTGACTTTCGCGGTAAAGCAAAGGAGCATGTGAATGGATCGGCGTGATCTTCTTCGGGGGCTTGTTGCAGCAGCCGCTGCAATTCCGGCAGGCGCTTTGTGTGCTGGAGCGGTTGGCGCGACATCCGAGCTTGAAGTCATTGTTTCTTCTGTCGATGATGCCCTTGCTGCCTATCATGGCGGGGCAAGCCGCATGGCAATTGAGGTGCAGCTCAGCCAGGGCGGCCTGACGCCCCCGTTGCCGTTGGTGAAGAATATCCTGCGAAAGGTGCCGCTGACTGCGAGAGTGATGCTGCGCCTGGATGTCAGGTTCCAGCTCGACTTTGCCTTGAGGGGCAGGAAACAGCTTGAAGAACTTAAGTCTCATGCCCGCGCGCTTTCCCGGTTGAAAATTGACGGCCTCCTGACAGGCTACAGCCGGGACGGCGTTCTCGATCTAAAGACATTAAGCGAGATTATCGATGCGGCTCCTGCCACGCACTACACGATTCATAATGTGATCGAATTCACGAAGAACCCACTGGCGGCCCTTCATTCGTTGCGGAGTTTCCCGCAGGTAGACCGGGCTATGGTGACCTGCGGCGCAGGAAGCCTTGCCGAACGAATGCGTCGAATTCCTGCTTATGAGAAAGCGCTCGGCCCTGGCCGCCGGATCGTCCTCGGGGGTCTCGAGCTTGACATGCTGTCTACTCTTCGCCGCCATACGAATATCCGCACATTCCACTTGGGGACGGCAGTACGCACGCCCCACACGGCTTCCGGAAGAGTTGACAGGGCCAAGGTTCAGGAGGCCCACAACCTGATATTTTCGTGAAGGCTCGAGCAACAATCCTCGAGGATGCCACCGAAACCTTTTATTCTGCTTAGCAGAATTCCCATGTCCCTCGCTTATCCCACCTATTTGAAAATCTGCTTGACAGCATTACATATCTTTTAGTAAAGAGGTCTTGACAGTTTTGAAATCATTCTTCTATGTAGATTGAACGATTTGGCTGGGGCTTGGGTCAAACACCCTAAACGATGGGGATTTAGGAGGAAAGCAGCCATGAGAGCGTATTGTGAGAAGTGGGTGCGCCTTGGTGTCGTTGTCATTGGATTGTTAGCGGGTGGTCTTCTCTACGGGCAGATTATTTCGAGCACTATTGTGGGACAAGTCAAGGACAGCACCGGGGCTGTTGTGCCGAGTGCAAAGATTACTATGACCAACGAGGGGACTGGAATCTCCGTTGACTCGATGACCGACTCGGCGGGCACCTTCTCGGTTCCAAACCTCCAAGCCGGAACGTACAGCGTCACGGCAAGCAAGGATGGATTCAAGACCTTCCGCACAGTTGGGATTAGAGTCCTGGCTGCGCAATCCGTGCGCGTTGATGTTGCACTAGAGGTTGGCGCTACGCATCAGGTGGTGAGTGTTTCAGGGAGGGCGCCGCTGGTGAATACGGAATCAGCCACCGTCGGCGGGGCGATCACGACGCGTCAGATTGCCGACCTGCCATTTGCATTCCAGAACATTGATGGGTTGATGAACTTGGTTCCAGGCGCGCAGGTTTCCTGGGGTTGGTCAAGCCCGCAGACTGGCGGCGGCACGCACTGGGGTTCATTCAATTTCACCATAAATGGTGTTCAGGCCAATGACCCCGGCAACGGGGCCGCGGCTTACTCATTCGGCCTGGGGTCGGTGAGCTTGCCGGCGATAGGCTCATTTCAAGAGTTCAAAGTGGATGCCGTCAATACAAACGCTGAGTACAAGCAGCTTGGCACAGTGACGATGGTGACGAAAGCGGGGACAAACCAGTTCCATGGGGAGGTTTACGAATTCAATCAGAACAAATCGCTCAATGCCAATACCTTCCTGAACAATGCACTAGGAAAACCGCGTGCTCCGTTTGTCCGCAACCAATTCGGGTTCAATGTCGGTGGACCGATCTGGCGAAACAAGGCTTTTTTCTTCTTTGACTATGCCGGGATACGGAACCGGATATACAGTCAGGACCAGTTGGTCTTCCCATCGACGGCCATGCGGCAGGGGGATTTCTCTGCCCTTTGCTCCACTTATGATAGCAGTGGCATTTGCACCGCCGCAGGTGGGACGCAACTGTACAACCCGTTTACGGGGGACCCGTTCGCCAACAACATGATTCCTGGGAGCATGATTGCTGACCAGTCGAAGACACTTTTGACGTTCATGCCCCCACCGGATATCGCGAATACAGGGGGATTGCCCTTCGGTTCTCAAAACTATTTCGGTTTGGTTTCTACCGCCCAGAACGTCAACGCTGCCGACCTGAGGATTGATTATCAGATTTCTGATCGAGACAGCCTTTACGGCATCTACAGCCGGAATGTGGGACTCCCGTGGGAATGGGCGCTCGGTACCCCGCCGACCTACGGGAACGGGTCAAATTATGGCTACAAAACGTTCACTTATACGCTGGTGGAAACTCACACCTTCAATCCCAATACGGTTAACGAATTTCGTGCCGCCTACTTTAATCACCCCGGCATCCGGAGCGGGCAGAACCTTAACTTTGACCCTCGATCTCTCTTTCCCGGGTTGACCCCCAGCCCTAATCGGGGCCTTCCAACGATGAGCATCCTGGGGTATACGGGTATGTTTACGGACATCGGGAAGGGATATTATGGTCAGGAGCCAGATCTTGAGTACACGGACAACCTGACTTATGTAAGAGGAAGGCACACTTTCAAGTTTGGCGTTGACGAAACGGCATACAAGAACTACGGCCCCAATCCGAATGCACCGCTGGGAAGCTTTACTTTTAACGGGCAATGGACAGGTAACAAAGGGTGGCCCGGGCAACCCAAGTCCCAAGGGAATGCATTTGCTGATTTTCTCTTGGGAGTTGCGAACCAATCCACAACCGGCACTGCAGGGCACTTTGAAGGGGTATACTCTTCCCGCGAATGGGATTTCTATGTTCAGGACACCTGGCAGGCTTCTCCAAAGCTAACTCTATACTACGGGCTGCGTTACCAATATCAGAGCCCCTGGAAGTGGCAGGATGGTTACTCCACTTACTACGATTTCAAGACAAATCAGCTGGCGCTTCCCCAAAACTCTGCCACTCCCACCTTGCCACCCTTTGGCGCGTCGTCGGTTTTGTTCAACGCCTATCCGTTTACCACGACCAAAGCACTCGGCCTGCCTGAGTTCTATATGGTTGGGGACAAGAACAACTGGGGGCCAAGGTTCGGCGTTGCGTGGCGTCCGTTCGGCGGAACTAGAACTGTCTTCCGAGGTGGCTACGGCGTGTACTATAACTTCGTTCCCACGTTTGTGGGTGCGCGGGATGACGTTCTCAACCCCCCCTGGATGGGTGGGCTTGGCGGATATTCCGGTCTGAACTATGTTACTCAGCTGCCTGGCAATCCGACTTCACCTTTTCCCCCCGATATCACCTTCGCCGATCCTTTCCCGGCTTCGCTCCAAGTGGCCGGCGGAGCGCCTCCTCATCCCACCATTTTCTCGATGCAGCGGGATTTCAAGAACGCAGTCGTCCAGCAGTGGAACCTGACAGGGGAGCATCAATTCGCCCACGACTGGATGGGCCGAATCTCCTACGTGGGAAGCCAGACTCATCACTTGCAATGGTTCTTTGGGGATGTCAATGTGCCTGTTGCTCAGACTCCCAATGAAACCATTCAGAACCAGAGACCTTTGCAGCCATGGGCAAACTTTGATGCGACCAGGAGCGGCGGAAAGCAGAACTTCGGTCAGCTCCAACTTGAGTTGAACAAGCGGTTCTCACAAGGGCTCATGGTACAAGCCCAGTACCAGTGGACCCGCAGCCTTGATAACGTTGACCTTGTTGGCGGGCCGCAGAACTGGCACTTCCCGAATCTTGACTATGGCAACACGCCGTTCGTGCGCAGGCATCAGCTTGTTTTTGACTACATTTATGAACTTCCGTTCGGTCACGGCAAGCAATTCCTCGGCAACATGAACGGCTTGGGCCAGGCTGTGTTGGGTGGATGGGAAGTTTCCGGTGTCTCCAGTTACGGGACAGGGTTGCCTTTCTCAGTTGGTTTCCAAGTACCTTCAAGCCTTGTCGGCTGGTGGGGAGGGCGAGCGGACCGCGTTTCAGGCTCATCTCTCTACTCGGGCCAGCAGAACTCCCACAACATCATCAGCGGCGTGCAATGGTTTAATCCGGGGGCATTTGCGCCGCCGCAGCCCTGGACGTGGGGAAATTCCTCGCGGGATTCCATTTTTGGGCCTGGCTTCTGGAACTGGGACATCAGTGCTCTGAAGAACTTCAAGATTACTGAGCGGTTCCAGTTTCAGCTTCGAGGAGACTTCCTTGATGCTTTCAACCATTTCAACCTAGGCAGTCCCAACGCCACAATTGCTGATACCAGGGATGGGGGTCCGCCCATCGCATCTGCCGGTAAGATTTTTGGTGGAAGTGGAAATCGGATTATCCAAGTGGGAGCAAAGCTGAGCTTCTAGGCCAGGTGTGCTTGA
Source organism: Acidobacteriota bacterium (assembly GCA_021780055.1). The sequence continues at coordinate 317 of JAJXZM010000153.1, read as the reverse complement.
GGGCGTGGCGGGCAGTTTGAGGCGGGCGCCACGGGCCCCACAAGGGCGCGAGCCGGCAGGCATCAAGGAGAAACCACAAAACCTGGTCTTTGACAAAAACTCTGATTGAAGGAACCTGCCGGCGAACTGGCTTGGGCAGGTTCCTCCCGCTCCGGCCACCGGAGGAAAGAAATCCGGAGCGCCTGTACGGGTACAGAGGGAAGGCCGTTTGGTTCATTCGCAGGCCGTCTTTCCGACGAGAGGGAGAATCTGCTCAACTGGCCTGCCGACCAGATTAAGTGACATCTGTAATTCGCCGGCCGCCGGGGCGAGAGTAT
>JAJXZM010000577.1 GCA_021780055.1 Acidobacteriota bacterium | reverse complement strand
GCCGAGTACATTGCCATGCCAGCGCCGAATTGCCTGGTGCTGCCTCCCGACATGCCCATGGACCTGGCGGCGCTGGTTGAACCCGTGGGGTGCGTCCTGCATGCCTGCCATCAGGCGGCAAAGGCCGACGCGCGCTACACGCTGGACGGCGATGAACGAATTCAGAACGTTCTGATTTGCGGGGCCGGGCCCGCCGGTATTTACTTTCTCCAATTCCTGCGGAATGTCCTGCACTTTGAAGGCCTGATCCTGGTGAGTGATGTCCGCGAGATCAATCTCGATCTTGTACGCAAATTTGGCGGAACAGCCGTCAACGTCGCCCGGCAGGACTTGCGCGAAGCCGTACAGGAATTGACCCACGGCGAGAAAATCCACTACCTGATTGAGGCTTGCGGAAATTCGGTTATCTTCGAGCAGATGCCAAGCCTGATCAGGAAGCAGGCCACTGTTCTGCTCTACGGACACGGCCACCAGGGACGTGACATCAGCCTGCTCGGAAACATTCTGTTTCTGGAGCCGACGCTGGTTGCGGCGGTTGGCGCCTCGGGAGGGTTTGACCCCGACGGGCGCCCCACAACCTATCGGCGAGCGCGTGAACTGGTGAACTCGGGTACAATCCAGGTTTTGCCGCTCGTGACCCACCGCTATCAGGCACTCGCTGAGGTCCCCCGCGCCTTCGAGGAGGACTTCATGCGCGAGGATTATATCAAGGGCATTCTGACCCTCGATTAGGGGGTGACCCGCCGCCCGCATCTTCGGGAGTTTACTCCGGCACCGGAGCTTCTTCCGGCAGCAATCCTTTGGCTCGCAGTTCGGCCCAGAATTCACCCGGGATGGGATGGCTGATCAGGCGGAAATTCTCTTCCAGTTCAGCCACAGAGCGCGCTCCCGGAATCACCGAAGCCACGGCCGGATGCGCCAGGGGGAACTGCAAGGCGGCGGCCTTCATGGGCACCTGAAAACGGTCGCAAATCTCCTCGACTTTCCTCACTCTTTCGAGAATTTCAGGCGGAGCGTCCGCGTAGTTGAATTTTGCGCCGGGCTTCGCGCCCGTAGCGAGGATTCCGCTGTTGTAAGGCCCTCCGATAATGATGCTGATCTTCTTCTCGATGCAGAGCGGCAGCAGCTCTTTCAGTCCCGTGTGGTCGATCAGGCTGTAACGGCCCGCCAGCAGGAAGCAATCGAAGTTGCCTTCGCGCGCAAAGCGGGCAGGCATTTCAGCCTGGTTCATACCGGCTCCTACCGCCGCAATGCGCCCTTCTCTACGCAGTTGGTCGAGCGCGGGGTAGGCTCCCTTGATCGCCTGCTCGTAATGGTTATCAGGATCGTGGATGTGCAGGATGTCGATCCGGTCAACCTGCAGGCGCTTGAGGCTGTCATTAAACGAGCGCATCACGCCGTCGTAACTGAAATCAAACACCGGCTTGAATGGAGCTGGGTTATCAAACTCATCTTTCTCCAGCGTCCCAGGCGCTACCGGCTCAAGTACCCGGCCGACCTTGGTGGCCAGCACTCGCGAATCTGAGGGAATTCCAGCAAGCCCCTGGCCCATCCACTTTTCGCTCTTGCCATGCCCGTATAAAGGCGCCGTGTCAAAGAAGTTGATGCCCAGTTCCAGCGCGCGGTGGATTGTGGCAACAGCGGCCTCACCCTGAACGTCTTCAAACAGTCCGCCGAGCGGTGCCCCGCCCAGCCCAAGGCGTGTTACTTGGAGAGAGGTTTTTCCGATTTGAACTTTTTTCAAAGGGTCCATGAGCTTCTCCCATTGGTGATATTCATGAAGGCAACGCTTGAGTTCGGCTTCAGCCGCTCCCGCAGGTTTTGCAATCTATCATGCAGGGAACCACACGGGCAAGCTTTGCTTCGGCTTACGTGGCAAATTCTCCGCGATTGGGCAGCATGTCTGGCAACTGGAGCGGTGCAACAAGGACGCGTCTTTAACAAGCGGCCGTGGTGTATAATGTGAAATATGGAGAGTATTCTCATCTTTGTTGTTTTCATGGTCGTTTGGTTTCTGATCCTGCCCAGGATTCCCGGCGTCTCACGCTTTACTTGATCGATTCAGCCTCCGGTCCGGTCGGACCGGGATGACGCTCCCGACAACAAAAAGTGCAGGTGAAAGTTCCCTATGCCAATCTTCGAATACACTTGCCAGAAATGCAAAAAGACGTTTGAGAAACTGGTCCTGAGCAAGAAGCAGCCCGCCCCGGTTTGTCCCAACTGTGGCTCCAAGAAGACCGAGCAGCAGTTCTCCACGTTTGCGACCTCCGGACCGTCCGTCAGCGCAGGCGGCGGAGTATGCGCTCCCTCGGGCGGCGGTTGACGCCTCTGACAAAGAGCGGTCCGCTCTTTATTCTCCGATTGAAAGGCTCCTTGGCACATGCAGGCTGGAGTGTGTGCGTTTCGGAGCGATGTCATTGCTTCCGGCCTCCCCCCACGCGCGCCGTAATATCCATCTGGGAACTAGAATGAGGACGAGTATTTCAGCCAGGCGTCCTTCAGGTCCCGGCCACGGAAGGCCCAGGTTCGCTCGTCAATCTGCTCGACGCCTTCGCGGGCCTGGAAGTATTGCACTCCGCGGGTTGTGAATTGGACCTTCGCTTCCACAGGACCCTCGATCCGATAGACGGGGATATCGCCCAGGCGCTCCATGGCGCGCCGCGCCTTCTCGCGAATCAATGCCGAAGCCGCCGGATGAGGCAGCATAAAGCCGGCTGTGCGGCTGGCGCCCGATTTGACCGCAGCGCATTCGGCCTGCGGCACCAGGGCATGCAGTTCCTCGCAAGCGGCATCGTCGCCGGAAAGCATAATGGTGGGGACCCCAAACGTTCCCGCCAGCATTACTCGCACCCCGATTTCTCCCACCGGTTTGTTGTTGATCCACATATTTTCAACGCCGAGAGAGCTGAAAGAGTGGTTCAGGATTCCATTCATCGCCCCGGCCATCGCGTGTTGGCCGATAAAGACCATTGCAGAATAGGAGGAATCCAGCTCCAGCGTGGGCGACACCGGCACACCCGTCAGCAAGAGCGCTTTGGGGTTGATGTCGAGAGCGGAGAGTGATCGGCTGCTGTCGTGCCCGTCCCACACTACCACGCCCGTCGCGCCTCCTTCCAGCAATCCGTCAACGGCAGCGTTGACCTCGCCGGTGAGGAGCTTATGCGCCTCCTGGAACCTCGGACTTTCCAGGGGTTCGCACTGGAGTTCCGTGCTGAAAACCCCCGATACGCCTTCCATGTCCGTAATCATAAAGACCTTTTTCAGCTTCCCACTCTTCAGCACGGCTGGGTTAAGCACAGCCAGCAGGGAGTCTACCTGCGCTTGCGGCATGTGAATGTCCTCCTTTCAAAAGCCCTCGCCCTCTGACATCCGTTGGGCAGGCGGAAATCCGGCGCCCTATCCCGGGAACCAAGGATGGGTATTCTACACCCGTGCGGGCCATGCAGCTCACCCCAGTTGCCGCCGGGCTTCAGCACGCACCAGTAAGTCCCGCCAAACATAAACAGACGTATGTTCGCAACCCATTGCAAATGTGGCGAATAGAACCTGCATAGCAGCTGCGGCCTGTAAAGGGCAAAATCATGTGGATGCTACCCATAAGAAAAAATGATGCCAATAGAGCGGGGATATGTGACAATATACCGGTTCAACTTTGAGTAAGGCAGTCACGCGTGTCGAGCTTCCAACTTTTATTCATTGACGCCGCAATCTTCATTCCCGGCGTACCCATCGATGGAAAATAGCACACCAGAACATCCGTCTCCTCAAAAGAAAGTGGTGACGCTGCCCCGTGTTATGGTCGCCACAACGGCCATGCTGACGTTCATCTCTTTCTGGCGCGCAGCGGCCATCGTCTTGAATGACCTGGCTTCATCGGCCTTTTACGCTGGCGGCATTGCCGAACAGGCAATCGGTCCTTCGGCGCCGTGGTTCATTCTGGCCGTCATGCTGTTTGCATACGTGGTCGCCCAGATGTACGTGGAAAGCTGCAGCATGTTCGTTCGCGGCGGCGTCTACCGCGTAGTCAAGGAAGCAATGGGCAGCACCCTGGCCAAGTTCTCGGTCTCGGCCTTGATGTTCGACTACATCCTCACCGGACCGATCAGCGGCGTTTCAGCCGGCCAATACCTCGTAGGCTTTGTCAATGAACTCTTCCAGCATGCGCATATCAACATGGCTCTGCCCACCAATTCCACCGCCGCCATTTTTGCGGCGGCGGTAACGCTTTATTTCTGGTGGGAAAACATCAAGGGAATTGAGGAATCCAGCGAGAAAGCTATCCGCATCATGGAGTTCACCACCATTCTGGCGGTCCTGATGATCGGCTGGTGCGGCTACACGCTGTGGGTCAGAGGCGGACACCTTCCGCCTGTGCCAATTCCGTCCAACCTGCATTTTTCCGTCGAAGCCGAGGGCTGGCTGTACTCCAGCCGCCTGCCGGAGATCATCGGCGTGGTCGGCATTCTTGCAGCATTCGGCCATTCCGTGCTGGCCATGAGCGGACTGGAAACCCTGGCCCAGGTTTACCGTGAAATCGAGCATCCCAAGCTGCCCAACCTGAAAAAGACGGCGTTTATCATTTTTCTCTACAGCATGGTCTTCACCTCGTTGGTGTCTTTCTTCGCGTTCATGATTATTCCCAACGCAGCGACGCGGCTCAGCTATAAAGACAACCTGATCGCGGGCCTGGCTATGAACGTGGCGGGGCCGGTAATGCTTCGCCTGCTGTTCCATGGCTTCGTAGTTGTTGTGGGCATCATGATCCTCTCGGGCGCCGTCAACACGGCCATCGTCGGCTCCAACGGTGTCCTCAATCGTGTTTCCGAAGATGGAGTTCTCGCCGACTGGTTCCGTCAACCGCATCGAAGATTCGGGACCTCCCATCGAATCATCAATCTGGTGGTCGCGCTGCAGTTGCTGACAATTTTCCTCAGCCGGGGCAACGTGATTCTTCTGGGTGAAGCCTATGCTTTTGGGGTGATCTGGAGCTTCGCCATGAAGGGCCTGGGTGTTCTGGTGCTTCGCTTCACCAAGCCCGGCCCTCGCGAGTTCCGTGTTCCTCTAAATCCGAAACTGGGCCGTATTGAGTTTCCCTTGGGGCTCGGGCTGATCACTCTGACGCTGTTTGCAACAGCCATCATCAATCTCTTCACCAAGGAAATCGCAACTATTTCGGGCGTCTCGTTCACACTTCTGTTTTACATTCTATTCACGATTTCCGAGAAGCATTCCCAGCGCCGTGCGGCACGAGCAGAACTCGACCAGTTCAATCTGGAGCCCAGTGAGGAAATTACGGGCGAAGGCGTAGGCTCCAGGCCTGGAAATATTCTTGTCCCCATCCCGGACTACTTCAAGCTGTACCACCTGGCTTCAGTGCTGGAGCGCGTTGATATTGAACGGCAGGACGTTGTGGTTCTCCACATCCGAGTCCTGATGCGGGCTGCTTCAGGTGAACATGGTCTGGCACCGGAGCAACTCTTTACGGTCTATGAACAGGAATTGTTCCCCCGGGCGCTGGCCTTGTCAGAAAAATACGGCAAGAGTGTCAAACTGGCAGTGATTGCGGCGACCGACGTCTGGGACGGCATCCTGCGTGCTGGACAGAATCTCCAGTCCGCGACCATAGTGCTTGGATCATCCACCAAGATGTCCGCCTCAGAGGAAGCCCGCCGCGCCGGCCTGGCATGGGAAGGTCTGCCCAATCCCAAGCCGCAATTGACCGTGGAAGTCTACTCGCCGCGCGGACGGGAAGAGGTTTTCTATCTCGGCCCGCACGCCCCGCACCTGACCCCGAAAGAAATCGACCTGCTGCACAGGATCTGGCTCGAGTGCAGCCAGCGCCTTGAGCCGGAGGAGGTCCACCACCATGACATCGTTCACTTCGCGCTCACGGAAATCGAACAGAGACTTCAGGAAGGGCGTGAAAGTGAAGTCCTGGAGCGCTTGAGAAGTCACCTCGAAGAAATGAAGTCCCGCCGCGTTCCCCATCTGTAACACGCAGCCAGTTCCCTCGATAAGAATGCAAGCATCTATGCAATACCGCCAGCGCACAAGCGTTTGCGGCGAAGAATTCACTGCGAAGAGCGCAGCGCTGCCGGCGCAGGCGGTTATCATGCAATGACAACAGACAGGAATGTCATTTGCCTGAATGTTTTGGCTGACCAAAATCGGCAACACCAAGACAAACCACGGTACGGTGCAGTGGGCTCTCGGCACGCTTCCCCGCACGGCGAGGACGTTCTTCCGTCCAGACCCCGTAAACCCGCCCTCCAAGAGATGCAATCCCGGTGTAATCACCGATAAAATCGTTGTTAGACTCGAAGGGCTTGTTCATCCAGACATAGTTTTGAAAGGTTTGCCCGTGGTCGGTTGATCGCGCAAGGACCACAACAGTTTTTCGGTTTTCGGGATCGTTCCGCCGGTCGTAAAACACCAGATTTGCAGCGCCGGTGACAGGATCCACAGCCAGCCACTGGAAAAACTGATCGGTCCCGTTGTGGAGGCTGTCCGAGTTCACACGGACAGCCGGCGACCATGTCAGCCCCCGATCCGCTGAGGTAGCACAGAATACGTCAACATCACCATTGCGATAATCGCTCCAGGTTACATACAGGAGGCCGGCTCCATTGCCGCCGTGAGGATCGACCGATATCACCGGAAAACCGTCGGTCCTGTCCACATCTGTAATGTGGAAGTAAGGGGGCGCAATTGGGATGACACCACGCGAAGGAGAGAACGTCCGTCCTCTGTCGCGCGAAGATGTAAAGACGACATGAGTGCCGTCTGCCCACACCACGTAAAGCGTGCCGTCCGGGCCAACCGCTCCCGAGAAGCCCTCCACCGCACCGTTGTCGTCACGGGGCAATCCGGCCTGGGTGCTGATTCGAATGGGCTTTGACCAGGTCGTTCCGTCATCGACCGATCGGGAAAAGAATATTTCGGATTGCGTCAGCGTAAAATGCGTCCACCCAACATAGAGGTTGCCCGCATAGGGGCCTTGCGTGTTATCGGCCACTATGTAGGGCTTGTCCTCAAACGGAATCCCGGGATCGCTGGGGTGCTCGATCACCGGGAATGCATCCGGCTGCCACGTCTCGCCGCCGTTGAGCGACCTTCGCACAAAAATCCCGTTGCGTGTGGCATTGTGGCCCCAGTACTCGTCAGTCCCAAGCTTGTCAAAAGCAATGTAGCAGAGGAAAGCGTGTCCACTGTTATCGTAGGCCACGGAAACATCGCCAGACAC
>JAJXZM010000217.1 GCA_021780055.1 Acidobacteriota bacterium | reverse complement strand
GAGAATCGGCGTCACAGTTAGCGTCACAGATAAGCGCAAATAGGACCATATCAGGCATACCATTTGGGTTCAGCGGTCCTGTAAATTCAATTATTTAAGCTGTTGAAAACCATTCGCTGCGAATTCCCAAACCGTGGGTCGAAGGCTCCAATCCCTGCAGGCCTACCATACTTTTCTCTGTGTTTTCAAACAGATAAGCACTTCGCCACCCACTGCAAAGGAAGCAAAATAGGGCAGGCTGTGGAAAAATTGTATTACGATGATGCGCAATTCCGGCCCTGCCCTCGGACCGGCCGCATTCTGCAAGGTTCAGTGGATGGGCGGAACTCTAAGGACCTCAGCATAGACCAACCGTTGCCCTGTAATGGGTCCGCGCGCGGCCAGCAGGGCCTGGCCTTGTTTGACTCTCGCATCGGCCTGCAAGATCTCATACTCTTTAATTACGAGCCGCAGGGCCTGATGCTTGGGAACCTTGAGCCGGTGTAAGCGAAGCTGGTATCGCCAAACGCTGTAGATACCCAGAGGCTTTGCTTGCAGGACCACCGTACCGTCTGGAATCGGGATCCATGCAGTGTCATCATCGGCGCCGCTGGGATTGGTTTCGAGCGTTCCCTCAACCAGGCTGGGACCTTTGCCCGCGCTTGAAGATGAATAACTGAGTCCCGCCACGACGATGTCAATGTTTGTGGGGTTGCTGGGATCATACGTGATGGTCGCTGTGCGCTCCGGTGTGAGTTGCGCCAGGTCCGCAAGGACCACTCCGGAAAGATGCGCGTTCGTGAGCGAGTTCGGCTGGAATCTCACCAGCGCCAGGCGGATGAAAGGGAAATACGCGTCGCCGGCGTTAATCTGAACATCGCAATACCACAGCCCACGGTCCTTGTCGTACTCCGGCTTGTAGGCGGCGACTCCGACGTTATAGTAGTCGGTGGAAGGGGCTTGCAAACTCTCAAGCTCCGGTAGCGTGAGATGCACGCCAATCTGTGCAGTATTCTTGAAGTGTCCAAACGACGGCCGGTCCGCAGGCAAAGCATTGGCTTCCCAGATTGGGTCGATTCCCCACTGTGTGATCACCGGCTTCAGCGACTCCGGCAATTCAGGACTAATCTGCGCCGCCCTCGCCAGAACGGACAAATCTGTTTTCCGCTGCGCCTGCGAGTTCCCAACCATCTTCGGCAAATTGGCCCTGTCGCCTTGATGGATTACGATGCCCGGCGCCTTCAGTGGCACCTGCAATTCACCCGGCCAGATCACCACACCAAGCAGTTCTCCATCGCCGGATGAATACCACGGCCGGTCCAGATAGATGCGCAAGCCGCCGGGCATGCGTTTGCTGGTGGAACCAAATCCGGTAATCCCGGAAATGGGTGTTCCCGAGATGTCCGGGCGCGCGTTTCCGTCGAACCGCACACTGTCCTTGCGATCCCACTCAAACGTCGGGAGCACATAAAGAACATTCGGGCGTGCGGGTCGCGCGGCGTTGGGAACATCAACAACCACGGCGGGACTCTTGCGCGTGAGTTGTTCGGCGTCCGTGATGGGAAAGTATTCTCTGAAGCGTGTGGTGGCCACGGCCTCGTAACTCACCCTGCGATACTTCGTGTCCCCAAAGTCATGCCGCCAGGAATAGCCAAAGTTCTCAAGGCCGATTTGGTACCCCGGAGGACGGTAGACTCGCACGTCACTCGGAATCAGAATGCCGGGCTGAAGCTGGAATTCCGGCCCTGAGATCTTCTCGTGTCCTGGCCTTATCATCTGTTCGGTTCTAGCCGGCGGTTGCTTCGATTGATTCCTCTGCGGCACAGCGAAAGGTCGCATCTCAATCCTCTGCGAAGACAGCCCGGCCACTCCCTGCCCCGTTGCTTCATGGTTCGTGGTGGCAGGCGCAATCTGCAACGGATCAGAGATTGCGGTGTCCTCCCGTGCAAGGTTGCGAGTGTAAACATGCGCGTTGCCGGTTTGCGTCCGCGGGCCATTCGGATCGTTGACATCGTCGATGGGTTCCTGCCAGTTCGCAAGCACGTCCACTTTCAGCGTGCTCTTGCCATCTATGGGCATCGGGTGGTCATCCACAATGTACGAAAAAGTTTCGCCCAGGTGACGGTCTGGAGAAAGCTGATGGAACGCCGGAGCGATCAGCGGTTGCTGCACCGCGTGCACCACTACCAGTTCGCGCGAAGGCGTCACCGTCCACAAACGGCCTTGCTCGACGGCGGTGCGCATCACCATCAGGTTTGACGGCCGCGCCTGCTGGATCCAGTTCCAGACGCCCAGAATCGACTGGTTTTGAACCCCCGTTTGGCCGCCGCCCAGATAAGCGCTCAATTCGAACTTTGCGACTTCGGCTTTCGGCACTTGCACGGTCAGAGTGCGGCTTGAGCCGTCCCAGTTCCACTCAGTTTTTCCCTGACCCTCCACCATCTTGATTAAAAACGGCTGTGCTTGCGGCCAGTTGCTCCCCTGGGGATAAAAATCAACCGGCGAGACCTGTCCCATAACGTTGCCATCGTTGTCGAGTAGAACCATCGACATTCCGCGCGAAAGCGGGTCTGGCAGATAAGGCATTTCAAGCTTGTCGGCGATGGGGTTCTTGGTCATGGGGTCGATCGCGAAAGCTCCGTCCGCCATGTTTGCAATCATCTGATAAGTCGTGGCGTCCTTTTTCATCCCGCCCGAAGAAAGGTCGAACCCTCCGTGCCTTTCGGCCATCATTTCGCTGGTCTTGGGCGGAGCGAGGATGCGGAAAGTTGAATCCGTGTACGACGGATCGGAAACGAGCTGGGCGTAAGCTTGTGCGTATTCCTGCGCGGTCTTGTCAAAATTGCTGCGGATTACCGGCCGGTACAATGCCTCGCCGGGCGACTTGGTTCCGTCGAGTGATTTTGTGAGCACGGCAATCGGTCCCGCCACAGGCTCAAAGCGGTTGTACGTGTGGGGATCGGTCGCCTTGGAAAAATCTGTTGGGCTGGGAGCATCATAGGCCAGGCTGTTCCCCGCAAGATCCACAACGCGCGCCCGCACCCGATACGTCCGACCAAATCTCAACTTGGGAAGTGACCCTGGCTGGGGCACGAACGTTGCCACCATTTTGAACTCGCTCTGCGCACGTTGCTGGGCAATTGTGGGGTCATCCAGACTTTGCGGAGTACTGTCAGGGCTGATCACTTTGCCGGGCCTCGGTGCACACAGGCTCCAACCATTCCAATCGAACATGGATTCGTGCAGGTACAGGTCCTGCGGCGAGGTGGGTCCCGACGACGGTTGCACGGAAGACTGCGTAGTGGCCAGTTGCACAAAACCCTCATCCTGATACTGGCGCAGAATGTTTGCCTCGAAAAAGTTGTAGGTCCCTACGCGCCGGCACAGAGAGTCCCAGCCCTGGGTTTCTGAATCCCAAATATCCACTCGGTAGCCGCGCACTACGTCTTCGGCATAGAGGGTAACCTGGTCCGGAGTGTTCTCCTCGACGGCCTGGTTGTTCAGAGTCGCTCGGGCAAAAATGCCGGCCAGCCATTCCGCCTTTCCCGTTTTGGAAACTGAAATACCCCCGGTCCGCAAAGCAGGTAATCCGACTGTGGCTTGCGATTGCAGGGTCTGAGTACCCGACGCAGATTGCGCCGCGGAACCTGAAGAAGCCTGCGCATGTCCACCGCCATTGCCCGACGGCTCCATCCGCAGCATGATGGGATGCATGTCCGATGTTGCTGGCCTTTCAGATTCCGCGATCGCCGATGATATGAGCCTGTCAGCAAGGTTCATCATCTTCAATGCTGAACCGTCCACATCAACACTCAATACGGGAAATGACTGGTGATCGTTCAGCTTGAGCTGGCCGTCGATGATGTCCGAGTCCGGTTTTTCGGGCCGCGGAGCAAACCACGACCGGCTCGTGTCCAGGGTATAGGCGGTCTTTGGTGAAAAGTCGGTGTTGAAAGTTGCCGGCTGCGAATCCGGCGACCAGCCCGGCACAACTCGCACAGTCGAGCTTGCTGCCAGGTCTGCTGGCAGCGGCACTGTCAAGCTGATCACCAGGCCCAGCGCCTTCATGATCTCGGGATAATTTCCCAGACTCGACACAATCTTGTGGAAGTCGATCTCGGGCGGTTGAATGGGCTCGATCGTTTCCGGAAGCGCCGGCTTCGATATCCGGACCAGCAGGAAATCCCTTTCGGGCTGAAGTTGGGTAGATGACCGAACAGCCTTGTACTGCTGCAAATCCTGATACACGCTCTGGAACGCGTTCACCGTTGAAGGCTTCAAGGGGTACGGCTCGCGCACCAGCATCTGGATGTTGCGGTTGGCATTCTGCTGAAGGGTGGGATGAAGCGTACGGATAAAGTTCGTCAGGTTCTCCGGGATCACCACCGGGCGTACTGCCCGCTGAGATGGCTGTGCCGTCCGCACACTTTGCGATTGCTGCATGCGAGTGGCGCCAATCGAGCGCTGATTGGTCACGATTCCTTGCCGGCCTGCCGATGAGGTTGCCTCCGGCAAGGCGTACAGTGATATGGGCGCGAGTTTCTCAAGAACAGTTGCCCGTGACGGCAGCCGCGTTGGGGAAGCCGTTGCAACCGCCAGGTATTGCGATCGCACGAATGAGTCCAGGTTCAGCACAGGATGCGATATCACGGCACGGTTGGAGAAGTCATTGAACTGGTATGGCTGAACATAGGTGGTGTCCTTGAAAAGCGCGCTCCACACGTCGGGTTCCGCAGCAGGGCCCACGCGAGTGGCCTGAACGGGCGACTGGCCCTCAAACTGCACCGTAAACTTCATGTCCTTGATCTTGTTCGGCCAGTTTTTGAAATCATCAAACTGGCTCAGGGTAGGACGCGGCAACCCCTCGTCCGTTTGGAGGCGCGGTGAGACGAAGACAGAGAGCTGCAGTAGTCCGTTGGCGATGCCGTTCGGCAGGGCGGTCCACATGATTGTTTGTTTCTTCGCCATGAAGTTTTCCCTTTCACGCAAAAGCTTCGCAATAAAGCTGCCAGTCAGCGGCGCTCACCTGGTCGGCGAAATGCACAGGGGTTGCTCCCACAGGGTAAGGCGCATCGCCGCCGTACAAGGCCGCATTCTGTGCACCACCGCCCGCAAACTCACGTTCCACGGTCAAATCCACGCTCTGGCTGAAAAAGAGTACTTTGACTTCCACTGTCAGCGTGGCCCGGCCCCACACCTTGTTGCCGGCTGAGACATACGTTAGCCCCATCTTGAATTCCACTGAGACGGTGATGATGGCCAGAACTTCCAGCGACCCGCCGCACCGCAAGTAGCCGGTCAGCTCCGTATTTCCGTTGGCGTACACGTAGGAAAAACCTGCCATTACGTAAACGCCGCCACTGGCCACGCCAAGATTCAGCGAGAAGCTGCCGCCGAACTCGAACTCAGCAGCCATCCGCTGAATTCCCGCGGGTGTGAGCGTGAGGCCAAAATACCCGCCACCCCCGAATAGCGAAACGGTGAGCAGGAATGGCTGCTCTTGCTGGCAGAAGTCAAATTCAAACGTGATGGGATCGCCGGTGAAATAGATGTTCAGCTGCGCCGCCAGGCTCACATTCGAGAGATTGAACACGCCGATGCTGACCGGTGGCAATCCCAAGGAATACCCCATTTCAATCCCCTGGGCCGTTACGTTCAGGCTAGGAGGGTCCGTGAATCCGTCTGTCGGGATCAGATCTTTTAATTCGTTGATGAAACTGAGTGGCCCAGCGAATTCGACAGCATCGAGATCGGCGCTGACATCAGGCTTTTTTCCATTAACCGATTTGAAGGAAAGTTCCTTGAATTTGATAACAAGAACTTCAATGACCGACGGCACCAGGTGAACTTCAAATGTTTTCAGCACCGCGCTGACTTCATAGCTGGGCGGGTTATTGTCGAGCGTCTTCGTCAGGGTGGCGTTCACCGTGAGTGCCTGGCTGCGGTTGCCCGTGACCTTGAAAAAGGCCGGCTGGCCCACATCCTGCACTTCCGGCTGCCAGGTAAAACTGGTTTGAACGGCGTTGGGAAGATGGCTGGTAATAAATTTCGGAACCTTCTCAACGGCTGAGGAGAGATTGCTGACCGTGTTGGTGACATCCGCGAGGGAAATATCTCCCAGGAGCTTTGCGCCCAGCGTAGAGTTGAAAAATTGTTTGGGGTCGAACGTTCCTCCAGTTATGGTCGCAAGGTCGCCAGCTACCGGACCCAGCAGACGCGACAGCCCGGAAATATCCATGCTGGGTGTAAGCAGGCCGCCTACCTTATCGGAACCGCCTTCCGAACCGCCGAACGCCAGCGGGATGGAGCTCAGGAGTTTTGCAAACACCTGGCCCTGGTTGGCCGCGGCCTCAATCCCATGTGCAAGATAGGTTGCATCGTAGGCGATGTCCGTTGCCGCGTTCCGACCGGTAAGCTGCTCAACCGTGGCAATCCGGACAGCCGCCTGAATGATGGCCGGATAGAAATAGGGCTGGCCCTTGGGAACAATCTGCGGGTTCTCCGGTACCTCGCCCACAAATGACAAGGAGTCCGTTTCGAACGCGGTATCGCCAGGCAACTTGTTCTTTGCGTAGGCCACCTTTTGACCGAAGAACGGGCGCACGCGACGGGCGGTATCGGGGTCGTTATTGTAGGAACCCAGTACGGTTGAGGTTTGCTGCATGTTCCGCGCTGAGTCGGCAATCACAAAAATCAGCGGGGCAGTAAACTCGGTTGTATTTCCTTCCCAGTCCACTCCCACCATCTTGAACTGGAAGTCCTGATTGTCCACGCGCGGGAAGAAGGCGGCGTCGCCCGGAAGTATGTCAACGGGCTGATCCAGCGCTGGGGTGCTCCGAGTGTCGATGCGCACAGTCTGGAATGGTATCTGGGGACCCTGCGGATGCGGCTGTCCTGCGGCCGGGTAAGTCTTCACGTGTTCGCGCACAACCACAAAAATCTGCTGGCGGAGGTAAGCGGCCATATCGCCGGAAGGTGTCCTGTTGAATTTGCGCTCCGTTATGGTGATCTTCACGGCGCGGTGGCCAAATGGGAACAGGTAGCCACGCTCAACGATCCGGACGTACTGGTCGCGCCCCATGGCGGCGATGTGCCGCCAGCTCTCGACGTTAAAAGAGAATTTCCCGCCCGCGCATGCCGGCTCACGGACGTCTTCAGGCGGCTCCCACACGCCGTTTGTATTCATCCACACGCCCATCGTGGAGAGCATCAGCCGGTTCACCTGAATGGGCTGTGGTTCGTACACCGAGTTGGAAACAGTCGTGA
>JAJXZM010000403.1 GCA_021780055.1 Acidobacteriota bacterium | reverse complement strand
AAGCCCGCCCTAAGAACTTCAGACCTTTTCCAGAGGGACGGAATTCCGCCAGTGGGAGTTCCGTTCCCTTCCCTTCCCTCTCGGCATCAAATATATGCAGAGAGAATGCTACGGCCGAAGCTGGCTGTCAGCGATAACGCGTGCGGAGGCTGGGATCTGTCATGAAGATAACCAGCTGGCTGGCACCGGGGGGCGCGCTGCTTCTGGCGGCGCTTTTGGGAACAGTCGCCGCGGGACATCCGTCGCCGACGTCAACCGCAATAGCGGGCGGTCCGGCAACTTACACGGCACAGTCGGGGGATTCTTTAACCAGCGTGGCAGCACGGTTCGGAATGGATGTGCCGACGCTGGCGGAGCTCAACGGCCTGAAACCGACAGTGAGATTGAAACTGGGCCAGAAATTACGTATCGACAACCCCCACCTTGTTCCGTTCACGCTCGATGACGGAATTGTCATCAATATTCCTCAGCGGATGCTTTTCTACTTCAGATCTGGAAGTTTGGTCGCTGCTTATCCAGTGGGCCTTGGCCGGCGAACCTGGCCTACCCCACGGGGCGATTTTGAAGTCCTCGGAAAGGAAAAGGACAAAACGTGGATAGTACCGGAATCCATCCAGGAAGAGATGCTGGAAACTGGGAAGCCGGTCAGGGAAGAGGTTCCGCCAGGTCCGGACAATCCACTGGGACGACACTGGATCCGCATTTCGCCAAACGAAGGGATCCACGGCACGAACGCCCCGGCCAGCATCTATAAATTCCAGACGCATGGCTGCATTCGGCTGTTGCCGGAGAATATCGAACGGCTCTTCAAGGAAGTCCCGATCGGAACACCCGTCAAGATTGTGTACCAGCCCGTCCTGCTGGCCCGCTTGCCGGACGGCCATTACTACCTGGAAGTCCACCCGGACATTTACAGAGAAGCGGGCAACCCCTTGGCAACCATCAGGGAGATGGCAGAAGCCGCCGGCGCCGATTCCATGATAGACTGGCAGGAAGTTCGCAAGGTTGTTCAGGAGAGGCGCGGGCTGGCTGAGAATGTAACACTGCCCTCAGCCAAAACTCCCTGAGGGGTTTCATGCAGCATTCAGAACGCCGAGGCCAGACCACCCACAGCCAACAACTGAGCCGCAGGGATTTCTTCCGTATTGGATCGGTTGCTATGTCGGCCGCTGCCCCGGCCCTGCTTTTGGGGCGGACGCGCGCACCACGTCCAGCCGAGAAACGACTGGCCTTCTATAGCCTTCACACAGGTGAACACCTGAAAACCGTCTATTGGGCCCAGGGCAGCTACGTTCCGGACGCCCTGCAGGAAATCAACTGGATACTGCGAGATTACCGGCGGAACAAAGTAAAGCCTATTGACGTGCGTCTTCTTGACCTGCTCTACGCACTCGACAGCAAACTTGAAACACGCCAGCCGTTCCACATCATCTGTGGATACAGGTCCCCCGCAACCAATGAGTATCTGCGGGAACACACGGCGGGAGTGGCAAAACACAGCATGCACATGCAGGCCAAAGCCGTGGATATCCGCATTCCCGGATGCCGGCTGACAGCCCTGCGACGGGCGGCCCTGGCTCTTCGTGATGGTGGCGTGGGTATCTATCCTGTCTCGGAATTCGTTCACGTCGATGTGGGCCGGGTGCGGCACTGGCGATTCCCGGTCGGAAATCGGCACACACGACCTGCCTAGCACTCCGCCAAGGGCTTAGCAACAGCAAGGCGGCTGGAATCCTCAAACAACCTGCTCAGCGCACCTTGCGCGGGAAACGCGCCTCAACCGTGGTGTGCATGCCGCCGCGCGTGGTGAACTCACCGCGTACCACAGCCCATTTGGGCCGGCATGCCCGCGCAACGTCATCCAGGATGCGATTCACCGCATTCTCATAGAAGATGCCAAGGTTGCGGTAAGCCAAGATATAGTATTTGAGGGATTTAAGCTCCAGGCACAGCTTGTCCGGCAAATAGTGGATCGTAATAGTGCCGAAATCCGGCAGGTGAGTACGCGGGCAGATGGATGTGTATTCCGGGATCGTGATGGTGATCTCATAGCCGCGGTAATTGTTTTCCCAAGTTTCAATGTCAGGCAGCTCTATCGATACTCCTGAAGCAGCGTGCTGGGAGGTGTACTCGCGTTTCGACTTCGTTTTGGGCATTCCAAGGCCTCTCCGTTCGGCAATTTGCGTTTAAGCCATTATTTTACTACGGCATGGGCTCCCGGCGGCAAGCGCGAATCTGAAGAGTACGCACCAAGGTCATGTTCAGGGCGAAAATTGAGTTCTTGACAGCCACAATATAAACTATTTTAGGTATAACAAGCCCTTAATTAAGTTTGACTTACAAATTTATATTGACAGTTACACACTAAGACTTTATTATAATCATGAGCTAAGATAATCATTGGGCTAATGGACTTAGAGCAGGGGGGATTTTAAGCTTTTTATTGGAGATAGTTAGCCGGACTTTTCAAGTTTCTTAACGGAGGCACTTGCAATGGGAAAGATTATTGGCATCGACCTGGGCACGACCAACTCAGTGGTCGCGGTGATGGAAGGCGGCGATCCCACAGTCATCACCAACCCGGAAGGCGGCCGCACGACCCCGTCGGTGGTTGCGTTTACAAAGAGCGGTGAGCGGTTGGTGGGCCAGGTGGCCAAACGCCAGGCGATCACGAACCCGGAAAACACGGTTTACTCGATCAAGCGGTTTATGGGACGCCGCTTTGACGAGGTCCAAAGCGAAATCAAAACAGTTCCCTATAAGGTAGTTTCGGCCACCAACGGGGACTGCCGGGTATCCGCCCTGGGCAAGGAATACCCGCCTCCGGAGATTTCCGCGATGATCCTTCAGAAGATGAAGGACGCGGCCGACCAGTATCTGGGAGAGAAGATCACCCAGGCGGTGATCACAGTTCCAGCCTATTTCAATGACAGCCAGCGGCAGGCCACCAAGGACGCGGGCAAGATCGCGGGCCTGGAAGTGCTGCGGATTGTGAACGAACCGACCGCTGCGGCCCTGGCCTATGGCCTGGACAAGAAGAAGGACGAGACCATCGCGGTTTATGACTTTGGCGGCGGAACGTTTGACATCTCCATCCTCGAGGTGGGCGAAGGCGTGGTTGAGGTGAAATCGACCAACGGCGACACGCACCTGGGCGGCGACGACATTGACAAGCGCGTCATCGACTGGATTGTGGATGAGTTCCGCAAAGACCAGGGGATTGACCTCGCCAAGGACCGCATGGCGCTGCAGCGGCTGAAGGAAGGGGCTGAAAAGGCGAAGATGGAACTCTCCACAGTGCTGGAGACGGAAATCAACCTGCCGTTTATTACTGCGGATGCTTCCGGCCCCAAACATCTGAGCCTGAAGCTGACCCGCGCGCGCTTTGAGCAGATGTGCGAAGACATCTTCCAGCGTTCCGTAGGCCCGGTGAAGCAGGCGCTGAAGGATGCCGGAGTTGACCCCAGCAAGATCGACGAAGTGGTGCTGGTGGGGGGGTCCACTCGCATCCCTCGCGTCCAGCAGATTGTGAAGGACCTGTTCAACGGCAAAGAGCCGCACAAGGGCGTGAACCCAGACGAAGTGGTGGCCATCGGCGCGGCGGTGCAGGCCGGCGTACTGGGCGGCGAAGTGAAAGACCTGCTGCTGCTCGACGTGACCCCGCTGACGCTGGGAGTTGAAACGCTGGGTGGAGTAATGACACCTCTGATTCAGCGCAACACCACGATCCCAACGCGGAAGACCGAGACGTTTTCAACCGCGGCGGACAACCAGACGTCGGTTGAAATCCACGTACTGCAGGGCGAGCGCCCCAGCGCGAGGGACAACCGCACGCTCGGCAAATTCCACCTGGTTGGAATCCCGCCGGCGATGCGCGGCATTCCGCAGATCGAAGTAACGTTCGACATCGATGCCAACGGCATCCTGAATGTCTCGGCAAAGGACACGGGCACCGGGCGGGAACAGAAGATCACGATCACCTCTTCGAGTGGCCTTTCCAAGGACGAAGTGGAGAAGATGAAGCAAGAAGCGGATTCTCACGCGGAAGAAGACCGCCGCTACAAGGAAGAGGTAGAGGTAAAGAACCGTGCTGACTCCCTGGTCTACTCCGTGGAAAAAACGTTGAAGGAGAACAGAGAAAAGGTCTCCGCGGAAGACGCCAAGAACATCGAAGCAGCCGTGGAAGAAGCCAAGAAAGCCATTCAGGAAGGCAAGGTGGAGGCGATCAATCCCGCTGTGGAGCGCTTGACTCAAGCTTCCCACAAGCTGGCCGAGGCCATGTACAAACAGTCCAGCAGCAC
Organism: Acidobacteriota bacterium; assembly: GCA_021780055.1. The sequence continues at coordinate 2,979 of JAJXZM010000403.1, read as the reverse complement.
CACTCCTCCGCCGCCGGCCGGCGGCAGCGGATCGGAACAGGCCGGCACAGCCGGGGGCGGGAGCGAAGAGAAAGCCAAAGATGGAGGTGAAGTCATCGACGCAGAAGTCGTGGAGGGAGACGACAAAAGTAAAAAGTAATCAGGAGGTCAGATTTCGCATCTAAGCAACTGAAGGGCGATTTCGGGAAGGAAGGGGGGCACACCGATGGAAGAACAACTACGGCAAGAGCAAGAGCAGGCTATAGTACACCGGGCCCAGGTGGGCGTTGAATGCCCGACGTGCCACAGCAAGCAGTTCGTCGAGATCCAGCTTGACAGACCGGTAACTAATTTTCCTGCTGCCGACGAGATCCGCCGACAACTCGAAGCCTGGATTGCCTCCCGATGCCCCGACCACCTTGGACCCATACTGAAGACGAGCATGAACTGAAGCTTCGGGTCCTGGATTCGCCTCGCGCGGAGCGGCGATGTGAAAGTCCTGTATCCCGCTCCGCCGCAAGGTAAGCGCGCCGAACTCGATGTAGTAGCACCCTTGTGACACTACAAGGCAAGTAAGGCCCCGTACTGCAAGCCGGAGTTGGCGCGTTACCGGCAGCAGGGACCCGTTGTGCGCGATATCTGACCCCCGTCTCAGTTTCTCTCCGCAATGCAACCCGCCACGTCAAGCGATGTGGCAATGCAATCCCGCAGAAGGAAAACCAATATGCCCGTGGGAACTAAACAGAAGGACTACTATGGCGCGCTGGGTGTGGATCGCAAGGCGAGCGCCGATCACATCCGAAAAGCTTACCGTCGGCTGGCGCGAAAGTATCATCCTGACGTCAACCCGGGAAACCATCAGGCGGAAGAGAAATTCAAGGAAATCCAGGAAGCTTACAACGTCCTCAGCGACGAGAAGAAGCGCAAGATTTATGATCAGTACGGCTTTTACTCTGAAAGCATACCCGCCAGCGCCTACGAAGCTTACGCACGGGGCTCCGGCGAACCCGGCGGCGCAGGGCCGACGGTTGATTTCTCCGGGTTCGATTTTTCAGATTTTGCACCTCAGGGCGAGCGCTCGGCGGCAGGTTTTGGCTCAACATTCCGCGACATCTTCTCGCAGATTTTCGCCCGGAGTGGCGAAGGCGAGGAGAGCGCCACAGGGCCGGCTCGCGGGCGTGACGTTGAACACCACATGCATCTGAGTTTCTGGGACGCTATTCGCGGGACGCAAGTGCGAATCACCATTGAAAGAGACGAAATCTGCAGTTCCTGCAAGGGGAAAGGGCTCCGGAGCGGGTCCGCCGTGACCTGCTCGGCCTGTGGCGGCAGCGGCAAGGCCCAGCGCGCGGCCGGGGCCATGCGCTTTTCCCTGACCTGCCCGCAGTGTGGCGGCACGGGCCGTCAACAGAGCCGCTGTCAGTCATGCAATGGAACGGGGCACGTGCGCAAGCCGGAAACATTTGATGTGCGGATCCCCCCTGGCGTTGATACAGGGTCGAGAGTGCGCGTACCCGGCAAAGGCAATGCGGCCGCCCACGGTGGAGCGCCGGGGGACTTGTACATCCTGACCGACGTCGAAACCCATCCGTTCTTTGAGCGCAAGGGTGACAACATTTACGTGAAAGTCCCGATCACCGTCACAGAAGCCGCCCTGGGAACCAAGGTAGAAGTCCCAACCCTGGACGGGCCCACAACGATTCGAATTCCTCCTGGCACTCAGGGCGGGCAGAAACTGCGCATTCGCGGCAAAGGCGCGCCCTCGCTACGCGCCAGCCAGCACGGAGATCAGTTTGTGGAGGTTGAAATCAGGGTTCCGCACGTGGCCGACGAGCGGAGCAAAGAAATTCTGCGCGAACTGGATCGTCTGAACCCATCAGATATTCGGAGCGAATTGCGAAAGTATCTCAACGTCCGGTCGTAAAGGCGAGCGTTCCTGCTTGGAACGCCGGAAGAGCATATGGCAAAACGAGGCCGAAAAACCCGGGGGAAAGCAGGCTACATGATCAGCGCCGTCTCGGAGATGTATGACATCCATCCGCAGACGCTGCGGTTATACGAGCGCGAAGGGTTGTTGATTCCATCACGGAGCGAAGGCAACACCCGCTTTTACACGGACGATGACCTGGAGACTCTTGAAGCCATTCTAAGCCTCACCCGCGACCTAGGAGTCAACCTGGCCGGGGTGGAAATCATTCTCAACATGCGGAAGCGGATGGAAGAAATGCAGAAAGAGATGCAGGCTTTTGTTAAATACATCGAGAAGGAAATTATGACCCATACCGGCGGGCATTCTGAAGAAGCTCAGAACGCCATGGTCCGTGTGATCCCGCCTTACCTGATTCGAATGCAGCGAACAAAGGACCAGCGCTGAGCCGAGGCCAGCCGCTTTCGGCGCGCGGCGTGCTGTGCTTCTATCTGACCGGGCCTTTGCCTCAATAATTTTCCCTCTTCATATCCCCTTCCGCTTTCTGTCCCAAGTGATTTAGAATCAGCTACGGGTTAACGAATGGCCAGAAGAGATTGTCTCCAATGCGAAGGGACCGGCTGGAAGCCGGTGGAAGTCGACGGAGTGCGGCGAGTAGCGCGCTGCGAGTGCGAAAAGTTCCAGCATTCTGAGTCGCTGCTGAAGGCGGCGCAAATCCCGCGCCGTTATGAGCACTGCGATTTTGAAAGCTTTGACACTCGCCCGGACCCGAGTCTGAAGATTGCGAAGGTCTATTCCCAGAAACTTGTGGAAGAATATCCAACGGATTTCGGCCTGCTATTTGCGGGGCCGACGGGCGTCGGGAAAACGCATCTGGCTGTCGCGGTGTTGAGGGAACTGATGGTGCGAAAGGGCGTTCCCTGCCTCTTTTACGATTTTCTGAAGCTGCTGAAGGACATTCGCGACAGTTACAATCCGGTTTCGCACACTTCGGAAATGCGTGTCCTGGGTCCGGTTTTGGACGTGGAAGTCTTGCTGCTCGATGACATGGCGGCGTCTGACCCGACCGACTG
>JAJXZM010000188.1 GCA_021780055.1 Acidobacteriota bacterium | reverse complement strand
TGCAATTGGCGTTCGGAGCTCCTGCAGACGCTGCTCCGGTGGCAATGCCGGAGGCGCCGCTGCTGCCGAGCGCTGTGCCGCCGTTAGCTCCCAAGCCCAGTCCGCCGCCACCTGCCTGGCCGTTGAATGTTACAGGCCCGCCATAGCCGCCCATGCCGCCGCCGGTGCCTCCGTAGATGGCCGAACTTGTGGGGGGAGCACCCCCGCCGCCGCCCGAGGCGTTGTTGCTGGAAAAGTTGACGTTCGAGAGCGTGACGGTGGCCTGGTTCGCCACAAAAATCGCACCTCCGAGACCCGCACCGCCGCCTCCGTCGCCGACGGACCCGCCGCCCCCGGTGCCGCCCTGCGCCTTGCAGCCGCTGAAGGCCAGGTTTTGGATGGTCACGTTCACCGCAACCTGTGTGGCCGTTCCCTGCGCCCATGCGCCGACAAAGAAGCAGCGGTAGGTGTTGCCGCCGGAGAGAGTGTAGGTCCGCCCGAGCCGTTGCTGCCGTCAATGGTGACGCTGGTCTGGACAGCCGGAAGGTCCCCGCTGAGCGTGACATCACTCCCAAACTTGATGGTGTCTCCGCTCGCTGCGCTGGTAATCGCCGTACTGAGCTGGCTGGCGCTGGTAACGGAGTAGGTCGTGGCCGCGCGCAGAGAACCGGCAGGAAGAAGGATAAGAGCCGCCGTGGCGGCCAGAATGACGCTGCCCAGTCTTACCAGAGGTATTAGGCCAAAGCTTTCCCGGCCACGCCTGCTCCCAGACCGGAATGAACTTTCCGCAATTGTTCCCGCATCTTTTGCCCACCTAATCATTGCTTCCCCCTCCGTGGTATCGAGCACAGTTCAGTGAGGACATCTGTCCCCGCAGCTGTCTCAATCAATTCAAGTTTTAAGGGTGTGGGGGCCCGCTGGATCCACGGCGACCCGGAAACCTTCTGCTCAGTCAACGGCGAAAACGATGCCTTACCGTTTGGCCTGCGCTTACGGTCCCCGGTTAAAGAAACCAGGACAGGTGGTTCTCAGGAATTATAAAAAAAGACAAATTGCCAGCCGCGGGCTTGCCCCTGTTAAATCACCCTTTTCCATTTCTCCCCTGAAGAACGAAAAAGCCTGAAGCAAATAAGGGAATGGAAGCAAATATGTAACACGTTTGAGGAGAGAAAAACAAGTGGTTGATTGCATGACAATCCATTGCGGTGACGGAAAGACGGGACTATAATCGCGCCACAAAGGAGCGGAATCGCCCGATGAGAAGAGCAACCTGCCTGGTTCTTTTCGTTCTGCTCGCAATTCCAGTTGCGGCCGCCGGCAAGCGGTCCAGCCGCGCACGGGGAAGTAATGAAGTCATCCAAGTGACCACGCATCTGGTCCAGGTGAATGTGATCGTCAAGGACCGGCACGGCAAGCTCGTGCCCGGATTGACCAGCAACGACTTTACAATTTACGACGACGGCAGGCCGCAGAAGATCAGCGACTTCCTTCTTGAGCAGGCGCACAAGCCGCCGGCGCTGCCTCCGGTGCCGCCGGACTTTTTTACAAACATTCCCGAGCGGCTGGCTGGCGGCTCACCTGCCGTGACCGTGATCCTGCTGGACGGCCTCAACACGCAATGGAACGACCAGGCGAGTGCGCGTCAGCAGGTGGTCAAATTTCTTCAGCACATCCAGCCTGATGACCGTATTGGGCTTTACACATTAGGCACTCGGCTGGTGATGCTGCACGACTTCACCAGTGATTCGGTGGCGCTGGTCCAGGCGCTTGCCCATAATCGCGGACGCAACGGCAATGAGGTCGAGGCTTCGCAGGGGGACAACCCTGACAATCCGCCCGTGTGGACGGAAACCGTTGGGGACCTCTCCAGCGGTATTCCGAGCCAGGCCGTGTCCAGTGCCATCCAGGAGTGGCTGAGGGAAGCCACGAACCTGGAAGCAAGATACTACATGGACCAGCGCGTGAAGATGACCGTGGACGCCCTGGTGGCGATCTCGAACCACCTGCGCGGCGTGCCGGGAAGAAAAAACCTGATCTGGGTGTCGAGTGCGTTTCCGTTGCTGAGAGGAATGGACCGTCTGATGAAGGAGGGAGATTTCTCCACCGGCAGCGTGTACGGCGCCGAAATTTCGCGCGCAACGGAGGCGCTTAACGACGTGAACCTGGCGATCTATCCGGTGGACGCGCGTGGCCTGATGGTAGACCCCCACTATGTCGTTTCCGGGCGGCCTGTCAGCAATGGGCAGTACAGGGCTATGCAACGAAATCCTCGGATGTGGACGGATTCCGGGGATAACTTTCCAACCATGGATGAATTCGCCCATCGGACGGGTGGCAGGGCGTTCTACAACACTAACGACATTCAAGGTGCCATCTGGCAGGTAGTGGATGATTCGCGGTTGACCTATCTGCTCTCCTACTACCCGGCCCACACCGAGTGGAACGGCAAATTCCATAAGATCAAAGTAAAGGTGGACCGGCCCGATGTGCGGCTGCAGTACCGGGACGGCTACGCGGCCGTGCCCGAGCGTCCGGCTGCATCGCGTACAGCCACGCAGGCGCTCGATGCGGCGGTCATGAGCCCGCTGGATGCGACGGGCGTGGACTTTGTAGTGAAGGCGACTCCCGCGAAGGCGGTTTCGCGGCAACTGGCGGTGCAGTATTGGATTGATGCGCGCAATATAACGCTGGCTCCCGACGGGAAGAAGCTGGCCGTGCACCTGACCGTGGTTGTGGAACAGTTCGGCCCCAGAGGAGAAGCCTTGAAAGGCGTTTCACACAGCATCGATTTTGACCTGGATGCTGCAAACCGGCAGACGTTCCTGGCCAGCGGCGTGCGCTTCAGTGAGCCGCTTGCAATTGTGCCGGGCGCGGAGAGGCTCCGGTTCGTTGTTCGCGACGATGCCACACAGAGCATGGGCTCCGTCAGCGTGCCGCTCGACCGCATCACTTCAGCACAACAAACAGGCCACAAGTAGCGCCGCAGGTGGTATCTTCGCTTTCGGCGCCCGATGTGGCGCAATAGCTATTTTTCAGGCTTGAGAAAGACCACGCAGTAGTTGCCGTCAGGCCAGTCGGCGGGCTCGCTGAAAACCTGGAAGCCGGCGCGGGTTAGTTCCTGAATAAGGATGTCCTTCGGCATGCCGTGCCCGCCGCGGTTGGCAGGCACACCCGGCACCGGCGGCAGCCACGCCCGCGGAGGAAAGTCGATCACGGCCAGCAAACCGCCAGGCTTGAGCGACTGGAAGAGATTGGCATCCATTTTTTGCGGTTCGGTGAAGTGGTGGTACACGCGCCGCATGTAAATTGAGTCGCAGCACTCAGCCGGAAGATTCGTTCCTGACTGCGAGCCTTCAATCACTGTGATGTTGTGGCCCTCTTGGTTGGCTGCCAGCTCCCTCAGGTGTGCAAGTTTTTCGCTGCTCACTTCCGTCGCGTATACATGGCCTGTAGGCCCTACTTGCTGGGCCGCGTCGAGGGCCATCTCGCCCGCGCCTGCTCCGATTTCTGCAACCTCGCTGCCAGCTTGCCAGTGGAGCAATGTGGCAAGTCGCGCAGACTCCGCCTGGTAGTCCTGCCCGCAGACGGGAAGGGCAATGGTTGCGAGCAACAGACCAATCAGCAGCACACTACGCTTTGTTTTCATGAGCACCTCGGCGGATGGGATTATACCTGTTCGCTCCGCTCCTCTCCACGTTTAACTTTGATCATGGCTACATGGTCTGATCGTGCGTAAAATTTTGTGGCTCGTACGCGTTGTTCTTTGCGCGTGGATCTCTCCGGTTCTTATCGCCTATGATCTCTCCGGTTCTGGTTCTTCTTTTCTGTTAACCGAAGGAGCCGCAGGGCGACAGAGGGTAGCCTATAGCGGCGACTGCTCCCTCCTCAGCGGAGGAACGGTTGCGAGGTGAAGCGCTGATCATGGCAAGTTCGCCGCAGGCAAAGAAATGAGGAGCGCCATGGGGCGCCGGCGGTGGATCATCCATGGCGAGAGGCGGCGCGCCGTCAGATAGGAAGGAACGCGGCCGGGATCGTCAAGCCGGGGTCGTATCGGCTGTGACGTCGCAAATACGGCCCTGTCGAAAGTTTGCAGGTCTTGACCTTACCCCCGACGTTCCTGGCGACAGTTCGATGAGGCGTTCTCGCCGGAACGGTTCGGCCCTTCTTGCGTGCCGATTGCCAGAGGGTTCTTCAACCATTGATTTGATAGACAACCGGTTGCAGCTTTCGCTGGCTCACTGCTAGAGGCCGGGCCTGGCGGGAACATCTGCGGCCACGCTGGCTCAACGTTCCCAAGCACCAGGCGCTGCGCGGGCCCATAAGCGGCCAGCGGCTTGTGTATGCTGAAATCCTGAAAGTGCCGCCCATCCATTGAGCATTGCGGGGGACGCTGTAATTTTTACCTCCTGTCCCGAAAATAAACACCTTTGGGGGAAAGCGGCAAATTTTGGCATGCTGAATTTTTATAAGTTATTTAAAATAAGTTACTTACAAGGATGGTCGTTAGAATGTCCCAGACGTCCCATTTGTCCCATTCGGGCGGCTTAAGATGGAATGTAGCCTATCATGGGAGGCTCTTGTAGGCAGGGCGGATACCTCTCGCAGATGGCAAGAAGGGGCACTTGTGCCCGCTCCCCCGGACCTGCGCGCGCCGTCCCGCTCGCCCTGTATCCGCAACGTTCGGGTGAAAGCCCGCGGTTCGAGCCCGCACAAGTCATAAATCCGGCGATAGATTCGTCACCGGCATAAGTTGTGGCCATTGCCGCGCACCGGGCTCAACCCGAGTCACCCCGAGTTGCCCACGCGGGTATCACGACGGTACTTGCTGATTGGCCAGCACGAACTCCAGCCTGAAGACAGGCACCTGGAAAACATCATACCCAACCATGTAAAACCGCCGGGCTGCACCATGGGATCGGGCGATCCGTGCCAGGTCAAGGCCACCCTGCACCACCGGAACCCGTTTAGGCGAATGCTCGAGGCCCAGCCGCTCTCCCAGGTTCTGCTTTAACGTCCAATTGCCGAATGCCTCTCCGCCGGTCGCAATAAACCCTGCAACGTGTTGGCGAAGGTCCATCACGTCCAGCACACGGGGCCCCTGCGGATAGACAATCGCGACCAGGCCGGCATCATCGAAGGTATCACCAGCGGGGAGCCTGTTTTCATAGACCCGCAGCGAGTTGAAGTGAGTCTCCGAAGGCAAGGCGGCCTCTTCCCATCGCCGAAGTTTTTTTGTCACCACCGCAGAAGCGTTGGCAAGGGCGCTTCCCCACAGCCTGTCCCGCTCCCAGGTGCCCGGCAGCGATCCGGTGGCCCGCAGCAGCCCCAGTGCGTTGCCGGTACCATCCACATCAGCATGAGTGCTGCTGGTGTAGAGGCTGAACCCTCCCTCAGCAGGGCGGAAGAACCGGTAGCGATCGGCCAGAAAGGTCTCCATCGCCGTGCGGGCAAGCGCCTGATCGGATGCTGACAGGTGTCCCCACAGGCATGTAATTGTTTCCGCTCCCTGCGACTGGTCCAGGCTCCAGGCGTGCTGTGCTGTCGCGTTGTCCGGAACCGGCCTGTCCAGAATCTTCAGCAGATTGTGTGCCAGCTTTCCGGCGTAACGCAGCGGATATTTTCCGCTTTGGTTTTCGCCATGTCTGGTCAGCACCAGCTTCAGAACGTGGTAGGTGGAGTTGGCATCCATGTTTTGCCGCCACTTCGCCGGGCTCCCAATCCGGGTTCCCCAGAAGCCTGTGGCAGGGTCCTGGGTTTCGTAGAACCACTGCCGCAAGGCGTCTTTCCATGCGTCTGAAAAACGATAGAGGCCGGCCTGCTCCAGCAGTTCGTAGCCTCTCAGTTCGGAACCAGCCGTATACGGCCCGGGGCCTCCCAGCCGGTCCCACCTTTCCTGCAGATAGAGGTTGGAGTCAAGAAAAGTTCGAAGCTGTTCCGGAGTTTGGATGCGGTCGAGGAACCGAAGTGGGTATTTGACCTTCAGAGGCCGGCCCGTCTGGCGCGCCAGGCCCTCCAGGGCCTCCACCGCGTTGAGGGTGGGCGGAATGTAGGTGAAATACGGATAGCGCGGGTCCATAAAGGCGCCGGTTGATGGGTCCTGGCGGTCGAGCAGAAAGTCCATCATCTGGCCGGATGAAGCCCCCCCGGGCATCCTGGCCAGTCCCTCGGTGGTTTCCATTTCACGCCGGATACGCCGCAGCGTGGTGAAGGCCTTCAGGTATCGGCCCGCGTTCAGATAGTACTGGAGGGCCACCATCTTGAACTCGAACTCGCCCATGTAGTAACCCTGGGCTTTCAGTTCCGCATTTCGTTTGAACAGGCGGGGAACCGACTTGATGCTGGCGCGGATGTACAAACCTGCCGCCAACGCAGCAACCGCCGCTGCGGCCGCCAGCACAATCAGGATGCGTTTCAGCACGGTGCGCCTCCTGCAGGCAGGCGCATTCACGTTGCTTCGGACGAATGCGCCATCTCCCACCAATATACCGCTTGTTTAGGGTCATGACAGGCGAGGCGGAAAGCGGAATTACAAATCACGAGTTAGGAATTAGTCGTCTGGCGCATAGGTCAAAGTCTTTGCGTGGGTGGTGGGCCGATGAACCGGGAGACCTTGCGAAGCGAGAGGTTCTTAACAATGTCTTCGCCCCGTCACACAAAACAAAGCACCATGATTATTCCCGTCACCAACTTTATCGATATTCCTTCGGCACATGAGGCCCCTGAAGGGGGCGGAAGAATTTAGCCCATGGCACAAGCCATGGGAAAACGTGCCACCTTGACGCCGGATAGCCCCGGAGGGGCGTAAGACGCCATTCCCAAATGTACCGCTCGCCGTATCGAACACAGTTCTTATTGAGGAAGCTGATGAATTTCCCCGGAAACGATACGCGACGGTTTTGCCTCTAAGTTCGCGGACGATTCCGCCCATGCAGGGAAGGGGGTCGAACTTGAGATCGAGAACGATGAGAGGTTCACGGTTCTTGGTGCTGAAAATGAGGTGGGTTAAGGGGTTCACAAAGGTGTGTGCCATATCTTTCGCCCCTCCGGGGCTCCGAGGAGTTTAACCTGAATTGAATCACACGGCTTGCGCCGTGGCCTAAATTCTTTCGGCCCTTCGAGCCTCGGCCGGCTGACAAAAGACCTGCTTTACCGGGTCCCCAGCACTTTCCCCTTGATTATTGACAGGAGCGGTGATACAAGCGTATTGTCAACGACTGAGGGGAGTGTGCATGAGCAAACCGAGCGATCTGGTCCAGGGCACGCTGGACCTTTTGATTCTGAAGACCGTTGCGCCCGAGCCGCGGCA
>JAJXZM010000520.1 GCA_021780055.1 Acidobacteriota bacterium | reverse complement strand
TCCATGCAGAGCTTGGATTCGCCGTAGGGGTTGACGGGCCGCGTCGGATGGTCTTCCGGGATGGGGATCCTTTCGGGATTTCCGTAAGTGGCGGCCGACGAAGAAAAAACGATGGGCTTCACACCACCGGCTTTCATCGCGTCCAGCAGCAAAAGCGTGTTGACGACGTTGTTCCAGAAATACTTCTGAGGGTTCTTTACCGACTCGCCCACCAGCAGGCTGGCTGCAAAGTGCAGGACGGCTTCAATCCGATGCTCCTTAAAAACCTTCGGCAGAAGCTCCTTGTCGCCGAGGTCGCCTTCAACGAAGGGCCCCCACTTCACCGCCTCGCGGTGTCCGGTGACAAGGTTATCCAGCACAATGACTTCGTGCCCCGACCTGGCAAGGGCTTTGGCTGTTTGGCTTCCAATGTATCCCGCTCCACCGGTGACAAGCACTCGCATCGTCCGTTGATCTCCTCTTCGTTGCAAGGACCGGGCCGAATTTTCAACCAAGCCTTGCACCATATCCTGCCGTCAAGCCGTTCGGCAAGCCCTATTCTAACAAGTGATGCCGCTCGGCGCCCGTAAAGTCTCTCGACCAACCGCCATGGATAGCGTAGGACGAATAAGCAAATCGCTGAAGAGCACACTTGATTTATTACAATATTGTTATAAAATAAAGTTGAAATGAAACTAGCGGATCTGAAACGAGCTCGGCAAAAGCACGGCTGGCGCCAAGTGGAAGCAGCCCGGCGGCTCGGTGTTTCCCAACCGTACCTGGCCATGCTTGAGAGCGGAAAACGCAACCTGACGGAGGAACTGGAGCGCAAAGCCGCATTGGCCTATGGGCTCTCCCCGGAAGAGTTACCCGTGCAACCTACTTTTGTACCGGCCGGTGAAGTCGGCCCCCAGCGTTGGGCAGCCGAACTTTCGCAGCTCGATTATCCCGGGTTTGCTTACGTCCGGTCACATCTGAAGCGGAGAAATCCCGCAGAAGTTCTGCTCGGCGCACTGGCCCAGGACAAGCTGGAAGCGCGGACGGCAGAAGCCTTGCCCTGGCTTCTGCTCCGATACTGGCGCATGGATTTCGACTGGCTGGTCGACCAGGCAAAAAGGTTTGATCTTCAGAACCGCCTGGGATTTGTAGTATCCCTCGCGCTCAGGGTCTCAGAGGGAGCGGCGGAAGAGGAGCGGACAACGGCACTCGCAAAGCTGGAGGCCAAGCTCAATTACAGCCGTCTGGCCCGCGAGGATTGCTTCCCCCGGCCTCCGCGCAAGAATGCGGAACGCAAATGGTTGATGCGTACCCGATCAGAGGAGGCGCGGCATTGGAATATGCTGACAGACCTGCGGCCTGAACATCTACAATATGCCGAATAGACACAGCCCGAAGCTCATTTCTCCCTGGGCCGAGTTCCTGGAAGAGCTCGATTCGCTCCTCCCTGAACCGGTTGAGTTGCATTGTGTCGGGGGATTTGTCGTCAGCACCTATTTTGGATTGCCACGACCTACGGGAGACATCGATTATATTTCAGCTCTGCCTGATCATCGCGTTAATGACCTCCAAGCACATGCAGGACAGGCTTCGCCACTTGCCCGAAGGCATAAGGTCTTTCTACAGCATGTCACGGTAAGCAGCCTGCCGGAAGACTACGAGGATCGAATGGTGGAGATGTTTTCAGGACGGCTCAAAAGGTTGCGTTTATTTGCGCCCAAACCGTACGACCTCGTTCTTTCCAAGCTGGAGAGAAACTCTTCCAAAGACCGGGAAGATGTGGAATACCTTGTACGGAGCCTCCGCCTCAATCCAAAAGTCCTGCAGGAACGCTACAAGAAGGAGTTGCGTCCCTACCTTGCCAACGAAGCCCGCCACGACCTAACCCTGGATTTGTGGCTGAACACTTTATTCCAGGAATAATCCAGCCGAAAACTTCGTTTACGATCCCATTCATGCCTTGGCAGATTCTTCTTGCGCGCTGTGCTCGAGCACCTGCAGGAATTTGGCAAGCCAGGCGGGGTGCGCGGGCCAGGCCGGTCCGGTAACAAGGTTGCCGTCCACGTGCGCTTCCGTCATCGGCAGGTCAACGTACTTCCCTCCCGCCACCGTGACTTCCGGCCCCACGGCCGGATAGGCGCTGATGGACCTTCCCTTTGCCACGCCTGCCGCCGCCAGCAACTGCGCTCCGTGGCACAAAGCCGCCACCGGCTTTCCGGCGCTAAAAAAGTGCCGGACGATTTCCAGCACTTTCTCATTCATTCTCAGATACTCCGGCGCACGGCCGCCGGGAATCACCAGCGCATCATAAGAAGCGGCGTTCAAGCCATCAAAATTGGCATTGATCTGAAAATTGTGGCCGCGCTTCTCGCTATAGGTCTGGTCTCCCTCAAAGTCATGGATGGCTGTGCGCACCGTCTCGCCCGACTTCTTCCCCGGGCACACGGCATCAATCTTGTGCCCCACCATCTGCAGCGCCTGGAACGGCACCATCACCTCGTAGTCCTCAACGTAATCACCTACGAGCATCAGGATCTTTTTGCCAGCCATGTCGGTTTTCCTCCTGTGAATTCTGCTCAGAATGCTTTCCTGCGCGCCATGCCCGGCGCAAGTGAGGGACCCGTGTTCCGCGGAACAAATCGCTCAGGAAATGGTCCGCGACTTACGCCGGCTGGGCGAACGTTCCAGGACTCTTCAGAGTCGCACGCCATTCCGGCTTTCTTTCGGGTGTGGCCTGGGCCAGCGCCCGCCGCACGCCCTCGGCGTCAAGGTCGGTAGTGTAGACGGGAGTCGCAGGCTGCTGCCGCCAGGATTCATCCAGACCTCCGGCATCAACTCCGTCGAATCCAAGTTGGTCCAGCAGCTTGATGATGATGTCCTTGGCGCGTTTGTCATCGCCCGCGACCGGCAGTGCGATGCGCCCGGACGAGCCTGCGGGCTTGCCGTTCTCCATCTGGTGTTTGGCATAGATGTTGTTGAAAGCTTTCACCACGAGGCGTCCCAACTGCTTCTCAACCCACCGGCTTTCCGGCATCCCGGCTTCGATTTCGTCAATTCGCCCGTCGCGGTGCCGCGGATAGTAGTTGCCCGTATCCACCACCACGACGCTCTCAGGAACACCCGCAAACAGGTCTTTGGGCAAATCGCGAACCTTCGCTTGTGGAATTGTAACAATCACCACTTCCCCTGCGTGCGCCGCTCCCGCTGCCGTCACCGCCTTCGCGCCGGTTTCTTTGGCAAGCGCCGCCAGAGATTCCGGCCCGCGTGAGTTGGCAACAGAAACCTGATGCCCAAGTTGAGTGAACCTCCGGGTCAGCGTACCGCCAATCTGTCCTGCGCCGATAATGCCGATTTTCACGATTCATCCCTCCGTTTAGATATATCCAGTGAGATGAACTGACGGTGGAAAGGGTCGCCCTCAGCTTATTGCTTACCGCCTCTTTCCGTCTGCTTTCTGCTTTCTGCTTTCTGCCTACTGCCTATTGGCTTTTGTTCTCCGAATGTCCCAGGTCTTTCCCCGGCGCAATACGGTCGCGCACAAGCTGCTTCAGTTCCTTGATGTCCGGGAAACGTCCCTGCGCGGCCCGCGACCAGACCGTCTCATCAGCGACGCGAACTTCGAACACCCCACCGGCGCCGGGTATCAGCACCACCTCGCCAATCTTGTCCTGAAAAGTGGTCAGCAGTTCCTGTGCCACCCACGCCGCCCGCAACAGCCATCGGCATTGCGTACAGTATCTGATCTCGATTCTGGGACTGTGAACCATCACAGTCTGGAATATATCCCCCGCAGGCAGGAATGGCAAATGGCGCAAGTGTAGTTGTCGGTGAAAAAGAATTGAGAACAAACGTCGGAGGGTAAACTTCTGGTGGTTGGTTGCGACTAGGCGATTAGCTTTTCTCTTGCGATCTCCGCAACGCTTTCGAAATAGCGGCTGTGGGTCCGTCGGAGGGCCTCTTCGTTCGGAGCTTCGAGCAGCACAACCTCGTGCTCAACGCCTTCGCGGTTAAGCTTCAACTCAAGTTCCAGCCGCGCATCCTCCGCAAGCTTTCGCGAGGAATCTTCGAATTTTCGCATTTCTGCGATCGTTCCGCTTGAACGATCATACTCGATCAGAAAGATCATTTCAGACTCCTGACTCCCCTTTCGGGGAACCTTCGTACTTCGCGATGGATTCTTCGAGAAGCTCGCGAGCCTCCTTCTTTAGGCGGGCGAACTTATCTGCAAGTAATTTTCCTTCGCGCGCTAGATCGGATGAGGACCCTCGCGCCAACTCCACAGTATCGCGAACCCCGACCTCCATCGACTCCAAGCCAGCAATGCTTCTGGAAATAATGGACATCAATTCCCGGGCTCCGGCGTCGCCGCCCCCGTATTTGATAGCCGGATCGATTACGTCAGAGAGCTTCTCCGACAGTTGTGCCCAAAGATGTTGGAACTCTGTCCGAACCTGAATCTCGACCGGTTTACCACGCGCCGTTGCAATGATGTGCACGGCCCTGTAGCCGTGGCTCGGTTGGTTTCGCCTGTCAACGACAACTGCATTTGGCAGGGCATTTTTGAGCAACTCTACAATCAGATCCTCAGAGGAAATGTCTAGCACCACCAGGCGGCATCCGGCGATGTCCTGCATCTGACTCAGACGCATCGTCTCGCGCCGAAGCTTTTCGACGATCGAAGTCGTGGACTTGGCCGGTCTCCCTGTCGGCTCCAGTTGTGTCGCCTTTCGGACGGCGGTGACGACCTTTTCGTAAGCCCCTGCAAATGACCGGCGAAACTCATCAAGTCGCCGTAGTTCCTCATCCCCGAATTTCCCCTTCCTAAGGCGATCGCCGAGCCGGTCGATTTGCGTTTTGGAAGTCAAATTCACGGAGTGAGGTTATTTCCACGCGGTAAACGTTGCGCTTATGATCCGAAGAGGATTCACGGAGCGCTTTGAATCATTTCGCCGGTCCGCCCGTAAGTTTTACCCAGAGACATCTTAACTGCTTTTAGGCTGTGCATCAACGGCAAGGCCCCACGCGGTGTCCTAATCTACTGCTGCCCAGCGGGAAGGAAGGACCAAGGAAACATACTAAGTTTTGCGTCGCCTGCTCGGGGCCGGGCGGTCCCACACGCGAATTTGCTTGACTTTCATGGGCTAGTATGGTAGCCTTGCGTTTGTGCTCTGGAGGGATGGTCATCCTTGCAGTTCTCCGGCTGGCACGGTTGGTGGATGAATGGAATACAAAACCTGCGCCGCCAAGGGCGAGCATCGGAGTGAAAAAGCGGGTTCTTTTTTCGCTGGTTTCAGAGGGAAAAAACAAAAAAGAATACCTTTTTTAAAAAACGAAGCGGAGAAGTTATTGAAAACAAAGCATTGAGACTGAAAAACGAACCGGAACGAACCTAAAAACGAAGCGGAGAAGTTGTTGAAAACACGTGGCTGTGGAAAAAACGAACCGGAAACGAACCGAAAAACGAAGCTGGCCATCTTATTGAAAACACATAACAGTCAAAATCGTATCCAGGGAGAAATAAGGGCCAGATCAGGGACCATTGGCCAGCCCATTCCCTGCCCTCAGCAGGTTCTCAGCGGACCCTGTTAAGCACACCTGAAGCGCCTGCCCCGACAGCCTGAACCCGCGCCTGCTGCTAAGCAGTTCAAAACCGGGAGGCCAACCGCCGCAATGCATATCCATGTAGCCGCGCTGCCCGCTCCGCCCGCGTCACACCGGCGCTCCTGCCTTGCATGGCGCATGGTGTGTGATATGCTGCGTTTTCACCAATATCGACGAAAGCAGCAATGCACTCACATTGAAACGGGGAACTGAAATGAAGAAGGTCCTGGTTCGGCTTCTGCAGGTTCTTCTGCTGGCCGCGGTAGCCACCGTAGCCGCGCAGGCCGAATGGCACAGTGTCGGCAAGGTAACGAGCACGAAGGTGGAGGGCAGCCAGATTACTTTTCACACCGAACAAGCCGTCGTCCAACTGTCAGTGCTGGCGCCGGACATCGTGAGGGTGCGAATGGCGCACGCTTCAACCTTCGGCCCGGATTATTCCTGGGCGGCGGTTAAATGTTTTGATTACTGGGCAGGCCGCGCGTACTCAGGTCCGCAAGTGGTCTCTGTTGATGCGGCGCTCGAACCGTGCGAGTGGAAAAGTCGAGCATGGTGAAGGTAGGCTTCACCCGATTATTAAAGTGGGGACTCGCGCACATTTCCCCGACCCGCAAATGACCATGAACTTGAATCCTCTAGGGAGCACGGACAGCGTTGCTGGCGATAAGTCAAATGCGCAACCGGCGCCCGGCGTCCGCACAGATTCGAGACCAACGCCGCTGCTGTGGCTCACGGTGCTCAGCCTGGACGCTCCCGTAGTCGCGGTGCTGTGGCAACTGCTTTTTGCACGATCGTTCAATGCGCGGCTTGCCCCGCCCATCACGATACTGCTGGCGCTGGTGGTATGGCTCGTCTATGTGGCGGACCGAGTGCTCGATGCACTAAAAGCGCCGCCCCGGGGAGCAGAAGCCGCCCGGCACACTTTTTACCGGCGGCACCTGTGGACATTTCTGTTCCCGCTCTTCATCGGATTCGGAATCGCCGCGTGGATGTCATTGACGCAGTTGGACGCAAAGACTTTTCGCCACGGTTTAATCATCCTGCTCTTCGTCGGCATCTACCTGCTCCTAGTGCATCTGATTTCGCCGGGGCGCGAGTGGCTGCCCAAGGAGATGCTGGTGGGAGTGCTGTTTGCACTGGGCACGTGCTTTCCCGTGTGGGAGCGCGCGACCGGAAACACGGCAGCGCTGGCGGCTCCATACCTGCTGTTTACGGCCCTGTGCTGGATGAACTGCGCAGCCATCGAGCACGAGGAATGGACGCGGTTGCGCGGGCGCCGGTTCGATTTGCCCCACGCATGGACCATCTGGATTGGCCGCCATTTCATGTTGCTCTCGCTTGTCATCGCAGCCATATGCTTCGGCCTCATGGTTTCCGGATTCGAACGTTCGCACTGGCAGCTACTGGCGGCCGAATTGTTAAGTGCGATTGCCTTTGCGTCCATACGACGCAAGATGGAATCTTTTTCCGTTGACCAATTCCGCGTGGTGGTGGATGTGGCATTGTTCACGCCCTTGCTGTTCCTTCCCTTTTAGATATGAGGGATTGCAAGGCCGGGAACGAAAGCTGGTTTTCAGGCGGGAAACACGTTGGCGACAAGATGCTCTAATGAGTATTACATAATATAGTGACAACTGCAAATATCTCACGTATACTGTTCGGCATGGGACATCCAGCCGGAGTGAAACGGGATCGAGTGAAATTAGAGCGGCGTCGTCTGTGGGCGGCGCG
>JAJXZM010000003.1 GCA_021780055.1 Acidobacteriota bacterium | reverse complement strand
GGGCGCTGTGCCCAGGAATCGCGGCCAGTCGCAGGTGGCGGTGGAAGCATCGAGCGGCACGGAATAATTCCAGGCGCCGATGGAAGAGTTGCGGTCCCACCAGGCCGTGACCATGTTCAATTTGCCAATCGCGCCCGAAGCCAGCAGTTCCTTCGCCTTGCGATAAATCATGGAACTGACGCGCTGGCTTCCCACCTGGAGGATGCGGCCGGTGCGATGCGCAGTCTCGATAATTTGAGGCCCGTCAGAGTAAAGGTGAATCATGGGCTTTTCAAGATACACATCTTTGCCGGCGTTCATGGCATCCACGGCCGCCCGCATATGCCAGTGGTCGGGGCAACCGATAATCACCGCATCAATGTCCTTGCGGGCCAGTATTTCCGCATAGTCGCGAGTGGTCTGGATGTCATCGCCCCAGAGTTCTTTGGCGTGGGTCAGCCGCCCGTCGTAGCAGTCGGCGACGGCTCTCACCTTGACTCCTGGAACATGTGCCGCCGTCTTGGTGTCAGATTGGCCCCGGCCGCCCGCGCCGATCAGCGCAATCTGCAAATGATCGTTGGCCGCCACGGGCTTTGCCGGCTCGCCCTGCTCCGCGGCCATGGCGTGAACCTGCACGCCGCCCGAGAGAAACGTTCCGGCCGTCATGATGCCACCTGTTTTCAAAAAACTTCTCCGATCCACTTTTTCCGCCATGGGTCTCCACCACCTGAATAATTGGACTGACTAACGCTCGGTACTCTACTGGAGAGAAATGCGCGCGTCAATCCTGAATTGCCCGAGTGCTTGCCACACTGCCGGTCGTGCGCTGAAACCTGACAGGCAACACGGGGCCTCACCACGAGAGGACTACTGTTTGCGTCCAGGCGGAGCGGGGAGTTCCAGCCGCTGCATAGCCGCTTATACATCGAGCTACTGGCGCATTTCTAGTCGCACCCCATGCGATGATTCTTGTGTGAGATTTAAAACCAGCCGGCGGCTTGTTTGCACGCCACACACCTGTTGATTGAGCTTCTCAATCAACCCTGCACGTTTCGTGACCACTCTGGAAGACTATTGTATACTCCTGTGCGATGCCGACGATCAAAGGTCTCTCTGGCGCGTACAGATTTTTCTTTTACAGCTTCGACTGCAACGAACCGATGCATGTTCACGTGCAACGTGAGAAAATGGTATGTAAGTTCTGGCTGGAGCCGGTCGAGCTTGCTCGAAACCATGGCTTTCCAGACCGGGAATTGAATACGGTTCGGCAGTTAATCGAGTCGAACCTGAGTAGAATCAGGAAGGCATGGGATGAGCATTGCAACCCTGACTGAGCCTCACATTGTGTCGGTTGACGTTACCGACCAGGCCATCGTCGCTCGCCTCGCAGACGGCCGAGTAGTCAGCGTGCCCTTGGAATGGTCATGGCGACTGCAGGAGGCAACGACTGCGCAACGAAAACATTGGGAGCTCATCGGCGACGGCCAGGGCGTCCATTGGCCGGACGTCGACGAGGACGTCAGCATCGAGGGCATGCTGAGAGGCACGCCGGCAAGACGGCCACCACAAAAAGAGATGCGGATTCTTCTCGACGCGAGCTCCCTGATCGACGCGGAGAAACAGAACCCTATCTCGTTAGCCCAGCTCGAAAATATCCTCCGCGAAAACCACACCCGGCTGGTTCTAACTTACACAAATATCCTTGAATTTGTCGGTGGACAATTTGAAGAAACTGAAGATTGGCTTACACTCCGCAGCCAGCTGCAAAAGCTGGAGCGCTTACCGATCGGGTACTTGCGCGAACGCGGAATCAAGCTGGCTGAAATGAATGAAGCTGTCGCGGCGTTCAATGAGAAACGTGAGTGCGCCGCTATCGATCCATTCGTGCGACGGTGGGACGAAACGGTCCGGCCCGAGGGTCCTTCCCCAATGCAATGTTTGGTGAACCAAAGCCTCTACGACTGCGTGTCCAGCGTCCTCAAGGTCGCGGGAATGAGCCCATTAAACCTTCAGAAGAGGCTCTACGATGAGGCGCTTAGGATGCAATTCCAGAATGATAGGCAGCTGCCAGTTTCGGTTCGCCGGGCCGCGCGCGAGCACTTCCGTAAAACGGTGCGCAGACATGTTGATATGCACCTAAAAGCGTTCCCGTCCGATAGCGTGAACAATCTGGCTGATTGGATTTACGATAATCCGGCGGACCGGTGTCCAGGCTATCGTTTGGCATGGGAAGTACGTCTGGAATTGGCCAATAACATTTCGCAGAAAGTATCTGGCAACAATATGTTCGACATTGTAAACGCGCTTGCGCTTCCATACGTGGATGCAGTCACGATGGACGGAAACATGGCTGACCTCTGTCGCAGGGCATCCCGTCGGCTGAAGCGTGAAAACTCAGCCATCAACTACGAGGAGCGAATTTTTACGAGTCTGAAAGGGTTGCTTGACGCTAAGTTCTAGTACGCCCTGGGAGATATCGCGCCCCTCGACCCGGAGGCCCGCTCCCCCCGAATCATTGATGCACGTCAGGACCAATATTTCCACGGTGCCTCACTAAGCCCGTCGTCCAAAAGCCACACATATTCGTCGGATGTTTTTCCGGGCTCATTCGCACAACTTCGGTTAAGGGATACGAGATATAGGTCGAGTAAAGGCGCATTAGATGGAAGGTTCACAAGAGCCATCATGGAAATCAAAAAGATCTAGTACTGGTGGACCTTGATAACGTTGTCGCCGCTGAAGGTGACGAAGAGGACGTGGGGCGGGAGGCCATAGAGCCAGTCTTCGGTTTCCTCTCCATCCGGCTTGGTTTCGCGCACCTTGCGGAAGGGTACGCCCTTGGCGGAGAGCACGGCGTCTTTGTCCATGCCCACCAGGACCTCGTGTTTGCGGATGGCTTCCTTGAACTTCTCAGGCACTTTCGGTGAGTAAAGTTCCGTGGGCAGCTTGCGGTGGAAATCGAGCGCCACACTCAGCAGCTTCTTTGCTTGTTCGACGCTCACGTCCGGCACTTTTTCACCCTTGAATCTCAAAGTAATGTAAGACCCGAAGGCGATGGGATTCTCCTGCTGTTGTTGCGTATCGAGGGGCTGCATCGTGCCGCCCATGCCGATCTGAATGTGCTGATACCACTTCTTGCGGTTCTTTCCTCCGTTGTTAATCTCAAAAATGATCTCATGCTCCTTGAAAATGATCTTGGTGATTTCCACCGGAAGCCCCGGCTGGATGGCGGGACCGTTAGAGCGAAGTTCTTTCTCTGCCCGTGCCTGGTCAACCTGCCCGCCGCTGTCAATAAACAAGCCGTGTTTTCCGCGCGGCAGCACCAGCTTGGCCACGGCAATTTCGCGGTCCAGGCCACGGATAAGCAGGATGCGCCCCAGCTCATCGAGTTGCTGTTCCTTTGCAAGAGATGCGGCCGGCCAGGCCAGCAGTGCCGCGGAAACCGTCAAAAGCAGCAGGGCGCAACTCCGGCGCAACTTGCCGCTTCGCAACGGCCGTTCGCAGGATTTCGGTTCAGTGCTCGGAAGGAGACTTGCGGGCGGTGTCGAACGCCGAAGGCACTGGTAGTAAATCATGGCCTTACCCACCCTTGGGTACATTGAATGCGCACGTTTTTAGCGCTTCCCGCTCGGGACACCACCACCGGAAAAGAGAGTCTTTACGGGTGCTTCTTTGTTCCGTGGTCCGAGGGCCAGCCCCTGCATCTCCCTCGTGACAAAGATGCGCCTGGAAACGAAAAAGTAAACCGTTCCCGCAGCGATTACGCCTATGCTTAGGATACTACCTTCCGGCCCATACGCGCCACCAGTAAGCCACGGCGGGCCGCTGACGTTTGCCTGAAGAATTCCGCGCGGAAAAACCATCCCGCTTACGGGAAATCCGAGGACGTAACCCTGAACGAAA
The DNA here is from genome assembly GCA_021780055.1 of Acidobacteriota bacterium. Next base: position 3,459 of record JAJXZM010000003.1, on the reverse strand, counting down.
TTCCAGGCAAAATGGATGCCGATCGGCAACCACAGGGCGCGCGTTCGAAGATAGCAGACGGCCAGCAGCACACCAACCAAAGCGGTGTTGACTGTGGATATCCAGCTCTGGAAAGGATTGCGCAAATGGGCAGCCCCGAACACGATGGAGACCGCAATCACCGCAATGGCCGGCCCCGCCACTTCCACCAGACGCTGGAAAGGATAACCGCGGAAGAGGAGTTCTTCAACGGAAGCCGCCACCATCAGCGCCAGGAAGTAAAACCCTCCGGCGAAAACAACCGCGGCAGCATGGGATGGGCCCAGGGGAAACCGGGCGACGCCCAGCAATCGCTCAATGGATGCGACCGCCAGCAGCATGGCCGTTCCGGCCGCCATGCCCATCGCCAGTTCATTCTTCCAGCGCGGGTGGAACGCCACTCCGACAGAGCCCAGCGGCCGGCCTTCAAAACGGTGTGTCAACAAGGTATAAAGCGCCAGCAAAAGAGGGAGCGACAGCAGGTTAAACCAAAACAGAAGGGCCAGCCCGCGCGGCAGCCAGTCGAATGGCGTACCCATGCCGATGGCCACAATGCCCGCAGCAGTAGTGACGATGATTATCCCGGCCACGGAAAGAAGAAGCCGCACGAAGGGGCGCAGCCGGCTACTCTCAAGAACAACTTTCGCAACTGCTTTTGTCATCGATGTCCGCTGCCCTCCTGGCGGTCGGTCCAGCGCTTCAGGCGACATCCGGGCAAAGACTCGCGCAGGCCCTTACACCCGCACAGGGTCGTGCCATTGGCCCCTATTCTCATGATTTTGGCCGCAGGAGGCAAGCGCGTTATTGCTTTGTGGTCACGATGGTGCTTTAATTGGCCGCCTGACGGGTGACGGGAGGTACCAGGATGAGACAAGCAAGATCGCTCGTTGTTCTGTTGATTGCGGCCGGGATCATTGCCTGCGCCGGGCTGATGGTGGCCGGCAGTCAATCTTCGGCAAGGCGGAGAGCAAAAGCCCCTTCGCCAAGCCTCGCCCCGACGCCTCCCATGGGATGGAACAGCTACGACAGCTACGGTGGGGACGTTAACGAACAGCAGGTGAAAGCCAATGCCCGCTACATGGCTGACCATCTGGCCATCTACGGCTGGAAATATATTGTTGTGGACTATTACTGGTACTACCCAAGCGGCCACGTTAAAGGCACGCCCGTCATGGATGACTATGGCCGCCTGCTGCCCGCCACCAACCGGTTCCCTTCCGCTGCAGACGGCAAGGGATTCAAGCCGCTGGCGGATTACGTCCATTCATTGGGGTTGAAATTCGGGATTCACGTCATGCGTGGTATTCCGCGGGCGGCCGTTGATGAAAACCTGCCGGTTCTCGGGACAAAAGCTCACGCCAAAGACACTGCCAACCTGCTGAACACCTGCTCCTGGTCTGACGCGATGTACGGCGTGGATGTTTCAAAGCCCGCCGGGCAGGCATACTACGATTCGCTCGCCAAGCTTTACGCCGAGTGGGGCGTGGACTTCATCAAAGCCGATGACATGAGCCGCGCCCGCGACCCTTACGGTGAGGTGTATCACGCTCCGGAAATCGAGGCGCTTCGCAGGGCAATGACAAACTCCGGCCGTCCCATGGTTTTGAGCCTCTCGCCCGGCGCGACGCCCCTGTGCGACGCCGCACACGTCGAGCGTTATTCGCAGATGTGGCGCATCTCCGACGATATGTGGGACAACTGGCCGGAAGTGCGCGACCAGTTTGGATATTGCCGACTATGGGCGCCCTACATCGGGCCGGACCACTGGCCGGATGCTGACATGCTTCCTCTCGGGCTGCTGCGCCTTCGCGGGTTCAACGATGGGCCAAGGCTCTCCCGCCTGACCCACGACGAACAGATTACGATAATGACTCTGTGGTCGATCTTCCGTTCGCCGCTGATGATGGGCGGCGACCTGCCGACGCTCGACCCTTTCACGCTGTCGCTGCTGACCAACCAGGAAGTCCTTGCAGTGGACCAGCACAGCTCTGGCAATCGCCTGCTTTTTACGCGAGGCAACCAGATTGCGTGGGTCGCAAACGTGCCCGGAACAAGACAGAAATACGTTGCGCTGTTCAACCTGGGCAGCGCCCCGGAAGAAATCACGGTTTCCTGGCGCGAACTGGGAATAGCAGGCAACGTGCCTGTTCGCGACTTGTGGAAGAAAGAAAACCTGGGCGACTTTGGCGGACAGTTTTCCGCCACCATCGATCCGCACGGCGCAGGCCTCTATCGGATCGGCAGAAGATAGCTGAAACATCCGCGGCATGAGCTAAGAGAGTCGCCGCCTTGATACGCCCTCTTCCGTAGAGCCCGTCAGCGCACACAGTAGTACCAAATTAAACTATCACTGCTGAGGGACTTCGCTGGCCTCTCGCGAAGGTGTACACTTTGTCTAGCTGCCGTTCCATGTTGGGAGTTCAGCAGGTCATCCTGATTGGAAGGGATTCGGCGCAAGCCTGAAAAAATGCTGCTCAGACTGTATCAATGGTTGCCGCCTGATGGTGTAAAGATCGTGCTGGTGCTGTTCCTGTCTTTCCTGATCGGAATCGAGCGGGAGGAACACAAGAAGCAGACCGAACATTACTCCTTCGGCGGAGTGCGAACATTTCCCTTGATCGGGCTGATCGGCTACTCGATGGGCGTGCTGGCCCAGGGCCAGTTGTTTCCGGTCACTTTGGGATTTGTAGTGATTGCCGGTTTCCTGCTGCTCTCCTACTGGCGCAAACTTACCACAATCTCCACCGCGGGCGTGACTTCAGAAATGTCGGGCCTCGCCACGTACGTGGTGGGTGCGCTGGTTTACTATGACCATTTCTGGATTGCCACCACTCTGGCGGTTGCCAGCACTTTGCTGCTTGAACTCAAGGCTGCGCTCGACCGCCTCACTCAACGCATCCCGCCTGGAGAGATCCTTACCTTCACAAAATTCCTGCTGTTGAGCGTGGTGATTTTGCCGGTCCTGCCGGACAACACTTTCGGGCGTTTCCAGATCAACCCGTACAAGACGTGGCTGGTAGTTGTGGCCATCAGTGGGATTTCGTACGGCAGTTACGTCCTGCAACGCCTGACCAAGGGGCACGGCGGCGTGATCCTCGCCGCAATTCTTGGAGGAGCGTACTCCTCCACGGTCACAACCGTGGTTTTAGCGAAGCGTTCTGCACAGGGAGAACATCGCCATCTGTTTGCCGGCAGCATTCTGATTGCCTCAGGCATCATGTATCTGCGCCTGGCCGTTCTGGTCAGCCTCTTCAATCGTCAGTTGATGACTGCGCTTGCGCCATCGTTCCTGGTACTGGCCGCTCTTGCAAGCGCCGCGGGGTGGCTCTGGTCACGCAGGCGGGATGTCGACACCGGCGATGTCAGCCGGGAATTTGAACCGAAAAATCCTCTCGAACTCGGGGCGGCCTTCCTGTTCGCTATTCTCTTCCTGGCGATGCT
>JAJXZM010000361.1 GCA_021780055.1 Acidobacteriota bacterium | reverse complement strand
CGATCTTCAGATGTTTGCGCGACACGGCAGGTCCTTCCACACACTTTGTCCCCAGCGTAACCGGCGGCCCTTGCAGATCTTTGTTCAGCACCCACAACTCGGCATTTTTCGTGCGGCTAAGCCAGGGATCTTCAGGGTCAAAGTGGCGCGCGCCGGAAAGCAGAATGTCGCCATTGCTCAAATAAAGCGCCCGCGTGTATCCCGCATTGAAATAATTCAGCGTCACGGGCCGGATGATCTTTGTGTCCATATCCACCGTGAACGCCTGGCCGAACGTCTTCTCAAGAAAGAGAATCTTTTTGCCGTCGAGCGACCAGTCCGCGCGCTCGCCGAAAGAGGTCATCTGAGTGATCCAGGGCGGAAGGTGGTCCGCAGGAGAGCCGGTCTTTGCTTCTTCTCGGGATGCCGAGTTACCCGCCTGGTTGGCTCGGCTGATGGCTTGTCGAGTTGCTACCATCAACAGAAACGCGGCCACGAGGGCAAGCAGTACGATTGGCAGTCGTTTCATTTCTTCTTCCTCCGAAGATCATGGCATCATCGCGTGGGGCATAACGAAGTAGAAGAGCACGCCGATGCAGATCAGCACGCCCACCAGGACCAGTGTCCATCCCATGTTGTGGCGGATTACTTCCCCTTCGTTTCGCACGTATCCTGTTGTGGCCACGCCGACGCTTGCTGTCTGCGGGGCAATCGGCTTGCCGACTTCCGCACCCACCGAGTTCAGCGAAGGAGCAAGCAGGGCTGGAAAGCCGAGCAGATTACCGACCATTGCCTGGAACGCCCCGAACATCGCGTTCGTCGAGGTGTTGCTTCCGGAAAGAGCCACGCCAATCCAACCGAGGATCGGCGCCACCACAATGAACCATACTCCCAGTTTGGAAAATGCATAGGCCAGCGAGGACGCCATGCCAGAGTAATTAAAGATATAGGCCAGCGCAAAAATAAACACGCCGACCATAAGCGCTCCCCACATCTGGCCGATCGTCCGCCGGAACACCGCTTTCAAAGTTGATTTCCCAGGGCGCAGGATCAAAGTGATCAACAGCCAGGAAACCATGATCGATGTTCCGCCGACGAACGGTGTGAACGTGAAAGTTGCGCCGACCAGCTTTTGATTCAATGAAGAAATGGCTTCCACTTTGAAGCTTTTCAGGGTGATTGCCGGGAGTGCGGACCACGGTCCTGTCCACAGCACCACTACGATCACCAGCAGAAAAAACGGGGCCCAGGCTGCCAATACCCGCCTGCGAGGCATCCCGTGCCCGGCCGATTGATTGGCCGCTGTTGCTGCCACCGGCACTCCTCCATACCCGAGCGTCTCCGCGGGTTTCCAGAAGCGCAGCAACACCAGCAGAGCGACAAAGCAAACCACTGCGCCGCTGATGTCGGGCAAATAGGGGCCCAGGTATTGCGACACAGGGTACTGCCCCGCGATGTAGGCGAACGATCCGACCAATGCCAGCGGCCACGCGCCCCGAAGCCCGCGCTTTCCCGCCACAAGATAAATCAAAACCCAGGGAGGAACCAGCGCCAGCAGCGCCACGATCTTTCCAATCGACGCAGACAGCGCCATCAGGGGCAGCCCCGTCACTGCGGCGAGAGCAATGATGGGGACTCCAAGGCCTCCGAACGATACCGGCGCATTGTTTGCGATAGCTGCTACCCGAATGGCATCCAGGTCGCGAATTCCCAGAGCGATCAGCAGCGGTGCGACCACTGCCCAGGGATATCCAAAGCCGACCAGTCCTTCGAGCAGAGCCCCGAAAGCCCACGCGAGCAGGATCGTCTGCACGCGCACGTCGGCTGTTGCGTTTGCGGTCAGCCACTTCTGGAAATCGCCGAAGACGCCGGTGAGCGTCAGCGTGTTGAAGATGATGACGCCCCAAAAGGTGATCCAGTCAACCGCCCAGACTCCCGTGGCGCTTCCATAGAGGCAGGCTTTGAGGCCGTCGCCAAGGGGCACCTGCCATATCATCAGCGCGAGGCCCAACGTTACAATCGCCCCAATCAGCGTTGCCCGCCATGCCGTGACGCGGTAAATCGCCAGCAGGACCAGAAGCAGGACCACCGGGACCAGCGCAACAATTGCAGTCAGCCATACGCTGTGCATCGGATCGAGTACCTGATGGAACAAAGCAATCCTCCTATTCAAGCAGTACGTGAATCAGACACCTGCAAACGCTGTTTGGCATGGCCACTGCGCAGACAGCTTTGTCGCAAAACGGTTGCGTGCGGCGCGCAGTTGGACCGTTCCGGATTACACCTCAAGACATTGCAGCTAAAGTTTCTTCCGTGACCGCCGTTCCTTGCCCCAAAGAGTTTATGCTGTCTTGACCGGAATTTGAACAGTGTTGCGCAACAATCGCGCGCCCATTATGCCGCATTTGTTGCACCACCTTCATCCGTACAGACCATGTCGCACCTCGATGATAATGCCCACTAACAGGACCTCTGGAAGGAGGTTAGACTGGGGCGAGTGGAGATGAGCAGGAGGGAATAGGGTTGTGTAGAGGTACTGGCGTGCGTGAAGAGTGGGGGGCAGGGGGAGGACTTTAGGGCTGGTGCGGGAGAAGTATGGTGGGGCGGTGGGAGGAGCGCTATGGGGTACCGCCGGCGGAACTGTTAGAATATCTTCTCGGAGGAACGGAGCGTTACTCGATGACTTATCTATCCGGAGTTGCGGCGCGTCGCTTGATCGGAATCACACTGTTGCTCCTGTGGTTTCTGGCGCCCACCTCATTCGCAGCCACCCACAATCCTGTTCGTGCTTCGCATCCGCCGAAGAAGGCGGAAGCGCTAGAGTTGCTGGCTGCCATTTGCCCCAAAGGGATCCGAGTTCATCACCTTGGGTCTGTAACGCACCCAGCCTGTAGCCCGTGTCCCCATTTTACGACAGTTGGAGAGTTGGGTCAGCCGAGCAAGGACTTCTTCGACCTTCAGACCGTCATCTACGGTAGCTTTTCTGCACCTGGCGCTCAGGAATCCGTTGCCGATTTCTATGGCTGCGAGAACCATGCCAGCACACCTAATTTTCATGCGAGCGTATTCCTGAGGAAAACTTCGGACGGGTACCGTATGGTCGATTATATCCGTACTGAGACTTCCAAGTGTCAGCTTGATCCCCTTCCGGGTGGTCGTGACATTCTCGTGTGCCAGGGATTTTCTGGTCACGCTGAAGAGTCCGAAGAATGGATATTCTCTCTGCAGTTTTTGAAGGACGGGGGCTGGCGTCAGACTGATCTATTTGGAGTGGCCAACACCTGGGGAGCCTGCGGTCCCACCGACGTTGAGGGATCCATCTCCAGATTCGATTTGCTCGATCTGAATCATGATGGCGTGCCTGACCTGCGGATTACGGCTAAGGTTGGCCGGTCATCCCACGCCGGCAAGCTGGGTGTGTGCGCACAAAATGTCACGTTCACACCGGCAAAGGTCTATCGAATTGATTTCCTCTTCAAGCAGGGCGGGTTCGCTGTGGCGCCCTGGAGCGCAAGAACCAAAGAGACTCTTGATCAGGAATTCAAGGAAGCCATTCGGCTTGCCCTTTCCCCTTAGTGACTCCCTAGCCGCAAGAGCCGGTCTCCTACTTGGAAGGCGCTGCCATGTCTCCCTCCGTGGTTCCATTCCGCGTGAACCAGCGACGCCGGATGCTGATGGGCGCGGGCATTTCAGGGAAAACGGCCCTATCACGGAATCTTACGGCCATTTCTTGTTGCCCGCTTGAGAGCCGGGCGTGATGCGGCGACCTTGCATCTTTCACAACAGCGTGACGGAGTAGGATTGCTGCGGCGCGCCGGCGGGTGCGGTCAGCTTGTGGTTGGGAACGGGACTGTTGAACGTTGCCTCCACGTAGTATTCAAGCAGAGGCGAGTCCGCATTGCCTGCCTCGATCTCTTTCACGAATGTGCGGCGGCCTGCCAGTTCCATTGGGAATGATTGCCATTCTTCTGTGGCGGAACGGCGCAGGAACAGTTTGAGCTGAGGAGCCGAGTTGCCCCCAGGGGCCACCGCGAAGATTCGTACCTTTTCACCCGGCGCCAAAGCCGATGGCCGCGTTGGGATGATCACCCGCGCGGATGCGGTCGCGTCCCTTTTGCGCACTTCACGAAACAATCTTTCAACCTCCTCCGGCAATTCGCCCATGAATTCCTTCATGGAGAGCCGGAGCCGGATCAAGGCCAGCCTCTCAAATTTGTTGTGCACGGAAGCGAGAGCACCCTGCTCGTTTCGTTCGCTCACCATCTGCTGGTAAGCCAGCAGCGCTTCGCGCACCTGCGGGGCAAGCTTCTGCCAGAGAGGCACTCCTTGCTCCAGTACTTTCTGTTTTGCCTCGGCGGCTTTGCCGGTTTGCTTCAGTGTCTGTGCTTGCTGTAAAAGCTGATGAAGGCGCGACGCCAGCACCCACGATTCCGAATAGGGAACCAGGAATTCGACATAGCGTGCCAGGTAATCCAGCCGCTCGTGCTCGGCCGGACTTGCAGCCTTCTTAGTTAAAGCCCTTAACTCCTGCGCCACCTTGGCCTGCGAAACTCGCACTTCTTCCGGCGGTTCGTAGCCCGCCCAGAACTCAAACGCCTCGCTGTAGTCTCCCGAAAAGGCATGAATCTGGTGATGGCCGTCCTCAATCTTCCCGGTGAAAGAATTCAGGATGAGCCGATCGCGGTCCGTCTTTGTCAGGATGTCAGCGAGCTCGGCGGCGCGGGGGCCCTCAGCCTGCGCAGCCGCGAATGACAGGAAGAATTTCGCGGGCCGCAGCGTCCTGTCCCACGAGGCGCGCGATTGGAACCCCGCGTCAGCGTTCATTATGCGGTTACGCCAGTGGATCCCCAACACGCCCTGGCATCCATACTTCTCGGCCAGGTCCAGGTCATTCGCTCCGCGATGGACGTGAAACTGCGGCAGCCACATCGCCGGATCGTCCTCAAGCCAGGGGATGGGCCACCGTTCGCGCTCGCCGAGTTTTCCGTATTCCTCGCTCACCGGGTCCCAGCCGAGATTGTCGCTCAGCGAGGCGAAGATTACATCCAGAGGCAATTGACGATGAAACTGCGCAAAGTGGCGAACTACGCCTCCCCATCCGGAAATGACCAGGCGTTTTTCCGGAGCATGCCGCTTGAGGAAATCGTAGGCCTGCCTGTAAGGCGCTACCGACAGCGGAACGTTTTCCTTCTGGCTTGCCCAGTTCATCGCCTCGTCTTCCCACAGCCAGACATAATCGACGCTGGGATAGGTTTCCAGCAGATTTCCGAGCCGGGCTTCAAGAATGTCACGCGCCGCCACCGATTCAGCATCGATGCGCGGGCCGGGAACCTTGGGGTCCTTGCTTTTGAAATGGGCTTCGGGTGGAGTTGCGCGAAAGATTTCATCCGGGATCTGGTACGGCTCAAATCCGACGCCGGTCCGAATGCCGAGCTTCTGCGCGTAGCGGAAGGCGTCGCCCCACAACTGCTGAGCGAACCCGGCATCTTCCCAGCAACTGGTTGCACGCGTGGTGGCCTCGGATCCGAACACATCCCCGGCGAAATAATCGGCCGCGCCCATGCCGTAGTTTGAAGTGCGCTCGGGAATGTATCCCCAGCGGTTGGTTGCCGTCGTGTCCGTGTAAGCCAGATGCCCGACTCCGGCGTATTCAAATGAAAGAAAGGACTCGGTCCACTGGTTCGCACCCGAGTAGACGTGAATGCCCAGCGTGTTGAAGCGCATCCGCAGCATCGCTTCCAGGTAAGCGCGGTGCTCCTCGCGGTTGTAAACCGTGATGCAATTCAGAAAGTCGGGCCAGGGAAGCAGCCCTCGCGTTTTGAAACGGGGCTGCGCGCGCCAGGAAGCATTTGCGGGCGGGAGATTCAGGTTTCGCGCGGGCTGCAAAGGATAAGTGTCGCCGTCAAGTCCGAAGAAAGCTCCCTGCCGCTCAAGAAAATCGAATACAGCATAGATGACCGCCTGCGGCGTGGCGCCCGTCAATCGGACCCTCGGTCCGTTGCCTGTCGCGGCTTCCTGCCGGATTTCGTAAGCCTCGGAATCTTTGAAGGTCTCTTTGTCTACTCGCAGCGTGAAGACGATGTCTTCGGCCCTGGCCTCTGTGCCTGGTCCTGCAGCTTCAATTGGCGCACGGGCCAGCCCAAGCTTGCGCAGTCCGCGGGCGAGCTCCTTGCCGGCAAGCTTTTCCTGAAAGCCGGCATCGGCCGGAGCGAGAATCCAGACTTTACGATTTCCTCCAAACGCGAACTTCATGCCGAGGCTGCCGTTATCACCTACACCCAGGCTGGATGCGCCTCCGCCGGACGTTCGTGCCGTTCCGCTCTCTGTGCCGCGAACTGCACCGGCGCCCAGCAGTGCTGCGGACCCTTGCAGGAATTCCCGCCGTCCGATGCCTTTGTTTTTCACCGTTGGCTCCTTAAATGACTGTTGTTAACGATGAATGCCATGTGTTGCCGGGCGCGACGATGAAAATTTCCTTCTGGTTTGGCAATCGCCGCGCGCCGAACTGTGAGAAAGTACCACCCTTCGGCTGAAGGGGCAAGCGTCCAGGTTCAATCATCAACAGGCTGGAAAGAATTTTGAATTGAGGGGCCGCCGTGGGGCGTGCAATCTGTGGTTGGATAGAGGTCGGCCACGGTCTGCTCAAGATGCGAGCGTGCCGTGGCCGCCAATAATTAGTGGCTGCCTGATGCCTTGGTGATGAACTCGTTGATATTGTGGTCGAGTTCCGGGAGCACTTTCGGGTTGACGTAGAGCATGTGGCCGCATTCGTAGTACTTTGTGGTGATGCGGTTCCAGGCGTCCTGCGGAAGGTCGGTATGGCGCAGAGAGTATTCTGTGGCAAAGAAGGGTGTCGCCATGTCGAAGTATCCGTTGTTGTCCATCACTTGCAGTCCCGGATCGTTGGTCATGGCGCGCGCGAGCGCGGGGGCAACGTTCAGGAACATGCCGCCCTGCCCCAGAAGGTCCTCAGCGGGAGGCCTATATTTCCAATCCCAGGCCCTGTTGACCTCATAGCTGAGTTGTACGTAGTGCTGTTCGCTGTGGTAGTTCAGCCGCCGCTCGAGATAGTCGTTGAAGCTGGCGGTCAGCGCGCCCATCATGGCGCTGGCGGTGGCATCCTCACTGCCTGACCCTCCGACCGGCAAAAGCGGCTGAAGCTGGTCGAGGGTGTAACGCGAATCGTAGCGCCCGGTGGACTCGTCAGCTTTGCCCAACAGCCTCCGTGAGAACACGGGCAGGGAAACTCTCAGATTGGCTTTTAGCCAGAGAGAAGCCGGCAGCCCTGTCAATTCGGCAAGCTGTCCGGCGATGGATTGTCGTTCTGCATCATCAAGAGCCGAGCCCTTGAATAGCGCCGTGGCGT
>JAJXZM010000028.1 GCA_021780055.1 Acidobacteriota bacterium | reverse complement strand
GTCCCAAAGCGGCTGTGCGCATTACCGTGGCGGATCCCGTATTATATGTTCAGGACAGCGACAACTGGGCAGAGCACGCGCTGCTGCTGCCGCTGGTCCAGAAGAAAGATTCACGAGTGGTTGAGAAGATTCAGGCGGGCCTGGGTCTCGGGAAATCGGGGGAAAAAAGGACCGACATACCGCTCGAACGGAAACAACTGGCGGCCGGCGTCTATGAACTGAAACCCCTGCGGCCACTCGATTCGGGCGAATACGCGCTTGGCGAAATGATCGAGCAGAAACTCAACATCGATGTGTGGGATTTTGGAGTCGACCTGCCAGGATCCAATTCGAACATTGCCAAGTGAACATAGAAACGCCTCGATGAGGAGGCGTCTCTAAATCGAGACTTTCCGCCGGAACGTCTCTACAGAAAATGGCTACGTGCTCTGCTTTTCTGAAATCGCCTTGGCCTGGGTAAAGAGCAGCAGGTAATCGCGCCCACCCGCTTTCGAATCTGTCCCCGACATATTGAAGCCGCCGAACGGATGGCCGCCCACCAGCGCCCCCGTGCACTTGCGATTGAAATAGAGGTTGCCGACATGGAACCGCTCCGCGGCCTTTTCAATCTTGGCGCGGTTCTTGGTGTAAACGGCGCCAGTTAAGCCGTATTCGGTGTTGTTGGCAATACGGAGAGCGTCCTCAAAGTCGGTTGCCTTCAGCACGGCCAGCACCGGCCCGAAAATCTCCTCCTGCGAGAGGCGCGCTTCAGGAGGTACATCGGCGATGACGGTGGGAGCGATAAAGTGTCCGGGGCCAGAAGCTTCCTTGCCCCCAGTAACCAACCGGCCCTCGTCTCTTCCGATTTTGATGTATTGCAGTATGGATTCCTTGGCGCGGGCGTTTATCACCGGTCCCATATAGGTTTCAGGCTCGACAGGGTCGCCGACCTTGATACTTTCAACGCGCTCCCTCAGTTTTTCAAGGAAAGCCTCGTAAACTCTTTCGTCCACGATGGCTCGCGAGCAGGCCGAGCACTTCTGACCCTGAAAGCCAAACGCGGACGCGGATACGCCGTCGGCCGCCGATTCCAGGTCGGTTTCGCTGTCGACAATGATGGAATCCTTGCCCCCCATCTCTGCGATCACGCGCTTGATCCAGATCTGGCCGGGCTGATGCTTCGCGGCCAGTTCGTTGATGTGCAGGCCTACTTCCTTCGATCCGGTAAAGGCGATGTAACGCGTGCGAGGGTGCGCCACCAGGGCGTCGCCCACAGAAGAACCTGGCCCCGGCAGGAAATTGACCACGCCGGCGGGCATGCCGGCTTCCTCAAGCGCCTCAAAAAACTTGTAACCGATGGTGGGCGAATCGCTCGAAGGCTTTAGCACCACGGTATTACCCACCACAATCGAAGCGGTTGTCATACCGGCAAGGATTGCGAGCGGAAAGTTCCACGGCGGAATGACGACGCCCACGCCGAGAGGAATGTAGATCAGTCGGTTCCGCTCACCCGGCACGGGAGTGATGGGTTGGCGGTCGGACAGGCGGCGCATTTCACGCGCGTAGAACTCGCAGAAATCGATAGCTTCGGCAACGTCAGCGTCGGCCTCTGCCCACGACTTGCCTACTTCATAAACCATCCACGCGGCAAAGTGGAATTTGCGGTCGCGGATGATCTTGGCCGTTGTTACCAGCAACTTTGTCCGAGTTTCCGCGGGCGTCCGGCTCCAGCTTTCAAAGGCTTTTTCGGCTTTCTCGATGGCCAGCCCTGCCAGGCCGGCATCACCCTTGGAAAAGGTCCCGACTACCTGATCCTTTTCCGATGGGTTGTAGGAATGGAATGATTCGGTGGTTTCAATCCGCTCGGAGCCGATTACTACCGGATACTTTGCTCCCAGCTCCTTCTTGACGTCTTGAAGGGCGTCCTGCATCCGGCGGATGTGCTCCGGATTGCCCTTAAAGTCGGATAATGGCTCGTTTCTAAACGATGCAAGCTGCATTCGAGTCCCCCTTTGGTTTCCCCCCTGAAACAAACATTATATCGATCCCGCCAGATGGCAGGTAAGTGATAAACAGTTAAAGTGCCGGATCCGGCAGGCAAAATGTGAATACTAGCCTTGAAGGGACCTGCAGGCACCTTCGTGCACGGCGGGAACCGAGCGCCGGGAACCGCCCAAAACAATACCTATCGGAAAGGGTTCAGTTTGGTTCCGCCTCACCGTGGAAAATCTTCACCAATGCGATGCGCGTTCCGCCGTCATGCGGCTTGAGCGAGACAATCTTGTGCTGCTCTCCGGACTCAATCTCGAACACGACTTTGCCTTCGCTGTCGGTCCGGGTGAAGCTGGTTGTTTCATTGCCCAGTTGCTGTTTGTAGAACGTCTCGACCTTGCTGACAGGGTCAGGAGTGTTGAATTTCGCCGCGGCAATGCGAAGATTTGTTTCATTCGGCAGGTTGAAGGTGACGGAAACCGAGTTGTCGTCAGAGGAATCGGTAGCCCGCGTAGCGCCCGGATAAATCGGAAGTCCGAGCTCCAGTTCGCTCGCGTTCTGGTCTTTGGCGATTTGCATGTTGCCCAGAGGCGTCTTGACCGTGACCACTTTTCGGTCCTGATTGGTTTCCGCAACCTGGACGTGGATGCTATGGGAAAGAATTCGCAGTCCGAACCAGACCATGAAGATACCGGAAGCGATAATGAAGGCGATCACAAGCAGGATCGCCCAGACCACGTGCTTATCCAGCGGCTTCCGCTGAGACCCAACGGGCGCAGGTGAATTAACCAAATTGATCTCCTTTCTTAAGGGAGCATTTTATCGCAGCCGCAACGCAGTTCGGGAAGAGATTTGGCGCGGCATAATCATTGATACGCATCACTCTTTGACATGGTTCATTTGAAAAGCATTGCCGCACCGCAAGTTCACCTGCAAACATTGAGCGGGTACGGACCGGGTGTTATGCTGAACGTTCATTCATTGAGAAGAGAGGAAGGTTGAAGAAAATGCGAATGCGGAGGCTCGGCCATAGTTCGTTTTCATTGTCAGCCTTGGGGCTTGGTTGCATGGGCATGTCGGAGTTTTACGGAACGCGGGACGATCAGGAATCCATTGATGTCATCCATCGCGCGCTCGATATGGAGGTGAACTTTCTCGACACGGCTGACGTCTACGGCAACGGAAGAAATGAGGTTCTGGTGGGCAAGGCCCTCCGAGGCCGCCGGGACAAGGTGGTGCTGGCCACCAAGTTCGCCAATGTACGCGACGCTGCCGGGAATTTCATCGGGATCAACGGAAGGCCTGAATACGTTAAGCAGGCGTGCGAGGCCAGCCTGCGGCGGCTGGGAATTGAGACCATTGACCTTTATTACCAACACCGAGTGGACGTCAACGTGCCCATCGAGGAGACGGTAGGGGCCATGTCGCGTCTAGTGGAAGAGGGCAAGGTGCGATGTCTGGGGCTTTCGGAGGCTGCGCCCGCAACCATCCGCCGTGCGCACAAGGCGCATCCCATCAGCGCCCTGCAGACTGAGTATTCGTTGTGGAGCCGCGACCCGGAAGACGAACTCATTCCACTGTGCCGCGAGCTGGGAATCACCTTTGTGCCTTACAGCCCGCTCGGACGCGGCTTCCTGACCGGGAGGTTCAAGAGTCCCGACGATCTTGAGCCGGGCGACTGGCGGCGGAATAATCCGCGCTTCCAGGGAGAGAACTTCCAGCGCAACCTGGATCTTGTGCGGCGCATTGAGGAAATGGCACGCGAGAAAGGCTGCAAGCCCTCGCAACTGGCGCTCGCATGGGTGCTGGCCCAGGGAAAAGATATGGTTCCTATTCCAGGAAGCAGCCACAGACCCCACCTGGAAGAAAACCTGGCTGCGCTCGAAATCAGTCTGACTGCGGAAGAACTCAAGCGGATCGACGAAGCCGCGCCCAAAGGTTTCGCCGCCGGTGACCGCTACCCGGAAGGAGGGATGAAGGTGGTCAACCGGTGAGAGCTTGCGCTGAACTCTACAGACTGTGGGGTATTCCTGATTGAATTCCCAGCCAACGAACTGGAATCCCGTGCAAACGCCTCCGGCCATGAAGGCCGTCCGCACGCATGCGAGGGGTGATCCCGAAAAACTGGTATACGAGGATGCCCCCATACCTGAACTCCGGGCCGGTGAGGCACTCGTCCGGGTCCAAAGAAGTGCTGCGACAAACCCAAGGCCTATGACTGAAATCACGGTCATCAAGGAGGATGATCGGAAACGAGGGAGGGAGCTGTGGCAATTGGATTCGCGATGACGAAGACACGTACGTAATGTTCTCTTATGCCACGAACAGTTGCCACAGGAACCACAGGCGCTACACGCTCTGCGGTTATCACTATACCGAGGGCCACAAAGGTGATTGGAGAGACTGCGAGAAGTGCAGGAAGAGCTTCAAAACCGAAATGTACGTCTGGTACGGAACAAATGAATTCAACTTCGTGAAGCTTCAAAACCCTCCGGCGTACGAACCATCGCGATGCTCAAATTGCAATCGCGTCATCAGACTTTCTGAGGAGTGTTACTCGACCAAAGGAGATGGCTATTTCTGTGAGTCATGCACCGAGGCCATGATTTCTCACCAACGTCCAAAACAGTAATCTCCCTCCCGACGGGGGTATCGCCCAAGGGCAAAGGTTGTTGCGGCACGAGCGATTCTGTGTTACTTCTCTTTGCGGTCACGGGGAGCAGGTCTTCATCTGATCAGGAGGAGAACCATGGAACAGGGCAAAGCCAAGGGAGCGGTATCAAGGCGGGAGTTTCTGAAGGAGACGGCCTTCGTCACAGCTGGCGCGGCTGCGATGAAGGGCCTCGCGCCGGCGCGCGTGCTGGGCGCGAATGACCGCATCCGTGTTGCCGTGCTGGGCAGCGGAGAACGAGCGCGATATCTGGCGTCGATTTTTGTTAAGCAGCCCTTGGTGGAGATTGTAGAGGTCTGTGACGTTTACGGTCCGCACCGTCGCGCCGGGATGAAGATAGCCGGACCCAAAGCCACTGGCGCGGAAGATTATCGTGCCGTGCTTGAGCGCAAGGACATTGACGTGGTGGTGATCGGCGCACCCGACCACTGGCACAAGCAGATGCTGATTGACGCTGTGCACGCCGGCAAGGACGCCTACTGCGAAAAACCCCTGGTCCATTCCATCCCCGAAGGCGCGGAGATCTTTCGTGCCGTGCGTGAAACTAATCGCATCGTGCAGGTGGGCATGCAGCAGCGGAGCTGGCCGCACTACGTTCTGGGCAAACAACTGGTGGAGTCGGGCAAGCTCGGGAAGCTGAGCTTTGTGCACACTTACTGGTATCAGAACTATTATTCCGCCGAAGGATGGAACGCCCTGCCCAGCGTGGACCAGGCACAGCTGAACTGGAAGGCGTGGCTGGGCGACGCGTCCATGCAGCCTTTTAGCAAAGAGAAGTTTGCGTGGTGGCGCTTCTACTGGGATTTCGGCGGCGGCATTCTCACCGATCTGCTGACGCACTGGATCGATGTCATCCAGTGGTACACCAACCAGCCCGCGCCCAAAACGGCCACCACCGCCGGCGATCTCTACCTGATGAACTGGCAGTGCCCTGACACGATCACGGCGGCTTACGAATTCCCACAAAACTTTATGGTGACTTTCACCGGCGCGCTCTGCGACGGCATTGACGACGGCGGCATCACGTTCCGCGGCACCAACGGCGCACTCAAGATCAACCGCACGCGGCTGGCCTTTTATCCCACGGGTGAAAAGTGGGAGCCGGGCACTCAGCATCCCAAGCCGGAAATCCTTGCGGAGTCCCTGCACGACGGGACCATCGAACACATTCAGAACTTCCTGGATTGTGTCCGTACGCGCAAGACCCCGAACGCGCCGGTCGAGGCCGGTTTTGAGGCGGCGCGCACTTCCTGGATCGGCAACCTCGCTCTCAAGGCGGGCAAGAAGCTGGCGTGGGACCCGGCCTGGGGCGAAGGGGCTTAGCGTTACGGTATCATTCTGCGCCGATACATGAGCTGTCGCAGGTAGCTGCACCTGTGAATCAGTGCCCTTTTGCAAAAAGTAGAGCCAAAGGCTGCGCCCTACGTAGCTTTCCCACCCCACCGTTTGTGCAGCATGTGCGCGGCTTGTTTGGGGCGGCGCTCGCGCGTGAAGACGCCCTTATTGTTCATGCTGTTGGTGCGGATGATGCTCTGCGAGGTTTTGAAGTCCGCAAAGCACCACATCAGCGTTCCCGCCATGTAGGACCGTGCTGCCGCAACGTCGAGATAGCGGCTGATCATCTCTGACTGATATTCTTCCGTCCACATTTCCGGCGGATCACTGTGCGAACCCGGCAACGCCTCCGCTCCGAATTCGGTGAAGATCATGGGCTTCGGGTAGGAAGTGTGGAGCAAGTCGAGTTCCTTCTCAAGCGCTTTGATGGCCACGTCCAGCTGGCCGCCCACCACGTACCAGCCGTAGTAGCGGTTGAGGGCCACCACGTCCACGTGTGCGAGCCACTCCGCCGGCCCGCCCTGCACGGAGGCAAACGTGACGGGGCGCGTGGGGTCCAGCTTGTGGGCCAGTCCCACCTGCTGGTTGAAGTAGCGGTCACCGGCTGCGACGGCACTCTTGCCAGCCGTCTGACCGGAGAGCGGGCGGCCCGCGCCAGGCTCGTTGGCGACGGACCACATGACGACGCTCGGATGGTTCTTGTCCCGCGCGATCAGGCTGCGAAGCTGGCTGCTGGCCATGCGGGTCCATGCCTGAACGAACTCCTCGCTCTCAGAGAAGTTCAGTCCCACCGCCGGAATTTCGTCAATGATCATGATCCCGTAGCGGTCGGCCAGTTCCATTGCTTCTTCCGAGTAGGGATAGTGAGACGTGCGGTAGGAGTTCGCGCCCACCCATTTCAGCAATTCGTAGTCGCGCACCAGTTGCGGGCCGTCGAGGCCCTTGCCGTGCAGCGGAAAATCTTCGTGCTTGCCAAAGCCACGCAACTTGATGGGCTGGCCGTTCAGCATAAGCTGTTCGCCGCTGAGGGTGAAGGTTCGCACGCCGATCTCAAGCCTGTAGTCGTCAAACGGCTTTCCGGATTCGAGCAGTTCAACGGTGAGCGGATAGAGATTCGGATGATCAGGAGACCAGAAGCGCGCCGAAGGCAAACGCAATTCCGCGTGAGCGGCACCGTTTGCGAAGTCAAGTTCAGCGGTGACTGGAGCGCCGGGGCCGCTCTCGATGACGGCCCGTCCCTTGCCGTTCCACGCCCTGCTCGCCTGCGCAGTCATCTTGACGACGCCATCCTGTCCGTCGATCTCCGTGGTGACAGTAATGTCTTCAATGTGCGTCTGCGGGCAGGTGTAAAGCGCCACCTGGCGGTGAATGC
>JAJXZM010000311.1 GCA_021780055.1 Acidobacteriota bacterium | reverse complement strand
GTATCCTCCTTTGAAATCCTTCAAATAGGTTATACCTCATCGGGCATTGTTAAAAAAGACAGAAATCCCGACTTTTTCATCAGCCTGCTAGTGGCTGGATGCGGGAAGCAAGGAACTGAGGTTTAGGGATGGTCCATCGTTATGATGCATTGATTATCGGGGCAGGCGGCGCCGGCCTGATGGCCGCGCTTCAACTCTCTTCGCACGGCCGCGTGGCCGCAATCAGCAAGCTCTACCCCACGCGCTCGCACACGGGCGCTGCGCAGGGCGGCATTGGTGCCGCGCTCGGCAATGAAGAAGAAGACCACTGGGAATGGCACATGTTCGATACGGTCAAGGGCAGCGACTACCTTGCCGACCAGGACTCGGTGGAAATCCTGTGCCGTGAAGCCGTCGAAACGGTTTACGACCTGGAGCACTGGGGATTGCCCTTCAGCCGCACGCCGGAAGGCAAGATCGCCCAAAGGCCCTTTGGCGGCCACACGCGCGAGTTCGGCAAGGCGCCGGTCAAGCGGTCATGCTACGCCGCGGACCGCACCGGGCACATGATCCTGCAGACCATGTACCAGCAGTGCCTGAAGAACCAGGTGCATTTCTACGATGAGTACCACGTGCTGGACCTGCTGATCGAACAGGGACGATGCGCCGGCGTGGTGGCGCTCTGCCTGGCTACAGGTGAACTGCACACCTTCCACGCCAAGGCCGTGATTTTTGCCACGGGCGGCTGCGGAAGGATGTTCAGCGTGACCTCCAACGCCCTCGCCCTTACGGGCGACGGCATGGGCGTGGTGCTGCGGCGAGGGATTCCGCTGGAGGACATGGAATTCTTCCAGTTCCATCCCACCGGCATCTACAAGATGGGCATCCTGCTCAGCGAGGCTGCGCGCGGCGAAGGTTCCATCCTGAGGAACAAGGACGGCGAGCGCTTTATGGAGCGCTACGCGCCCACGCTGCTGGACCTGGCTCCGCGCGACATGGTTTCACGCGCAATCTACCGCGAAATCCGCGAAGGGCGCGGCATCGGTGGTAAGAATTACGTCCACCTCGACATGACGCACCTGGGCCGCGAGGTGCTGGACCAGAAACTGCCCGACATCACGGACTTTGTGCGGACTTATCTGGGAATTGAGCCCGCCAAGGAACTGGTTCCCGTACAGCCCACCGCGCATTATGCGATGGGAGGAATTCCGACTGACAACGACGGCCGTGTGGTGATCGATGAGAAGGATACGCCGATCCCCGGGCTTTATGCCGCTGGCGAAACCGCCTGCGTCTCCGTGCACGGAGCCAACCGCCTGGGCACCAATTCGCTGGTTGACATTCTGGTGTTCGGCCGGCGCAGCGGCCGCCATGCCGCGCAGTTTATCAAGGAAAATGAACTGCCGCCGCTCGGCGAGAAACCCGAAGAACGCTCGCGTGAAATCCTGGACCGGCTGCTCTCGAGCCAGGGCCAGGAGCGCGCCGCCGACATCAGGGACACGCTCCAGAAGGAAATGATGGAGAAGGCTTCCGTCTTTCGCGACGCCGGAACGTTGACGGCGATGCGCGAAAAACTCAAGGAGATTCGCGGCCGTTATGCGAACGTCAGCATTGAGGATCGGGGGACAAAATATAACACCCAGTTGCTCGAAATTTTCGAACTCGGGGTCATGATTGACCTGGCCGATGTGCTGGTGGAAGGCGCACTGGCCCGCCAGGAGAGCCGCGGAGCGCACTCCCGCGAAGATTTCCCCAAGCGCGACGACCCCAATTTCCTGAAGCACACTCTGGCTTATCTTGGCCCCAAGGGAGTCGAGTTGGCCTATAAGCCAGTGAGGGTCACGAGGTTCGAGCCTAAGGAAAGGAAGTACTAACCCATGCAGGTGACGCTGAAAATCCGGCGCTTCAATCCGGAGAAGGACTCGGAACCGTGGTGGGGTGAATATAAGTTTGAAGCCGAGCCTACCGACCGTCTGCTCGATGCCCTGAACCACGTGAAATGGTATCTCGACGGAACGCTGACCTATCGCCGCTCCTGCGCGCACGGTGTGTGCGGATCAGACGCCATGCTGATCAATGGCCACAACGGCCTGGCCTGCAAGTTGCTGTTGAAAAATCTGGGCAGCAAGATCACGGTCGAGCCCATGCGGGGCTTTCGCGTTGTCAAGGACCTGCTGGTTGATATGGAGTCGTTCTTCGACAAGTACAAATCGATCAAGCCTTACCTGATTACGGACTCGCCCGAGCCCGAGCAGGAGAGGCTGCAGTCGATTGAAGACCGCGAGAGATTTGATGACACGACGAAATGCATTCTCTGCGGCGCCTGCACGACATCCTGTCCGTCTTTCTGGGCCAATTCGGAATACCTGGGGCCGGCGGCTATTGTCAATGCGCACCGCTTTATTTTTGACAGCCGCGACGAAGGGAAGGAAGACCGGTTGGCCGTCCTGAATGCCGCCGAAGGAGTCTGGCGCTGCCGCACCATCTTCAACTGCGTTGAAGCCTGTCCGCGTGGCATTAACGTGACCCGCGCCATCGGGGAAGTCAAGAAGGCCTTGCTTTTCCGCAAAGCGTGATTATGCCTTCGGAGTTTCCCCCTGCCCGACGCGATGTCTTTTGGAGGACTTTCATCCCCTTCCAGGATTCCACCTTATTCACGTGGCGTGAACCGCCGGCTCGCATCAGTGTGCCTCCGGTGCTTGTCGGCGCGTCCCGAAACCCGGAAGGTAGCCGATGAACTCCAACCCTCAAGGGAACTCCCCGGCGGGCAAACACTTCGATCTGCTGATTCGTGGCGGCCGGGTTATTGATCCGTCGCAGGACCTTGACGCCGTGCGCGACGTAGCTATAACAGCGGGTAAAATCGCGGAAATCGGCGTTAACATTCCCGTTGGCCAGGCACGGAACGTCATTGACGCAGACGGGAAGATTGTGACGCCAGGGTTGATTGACATCCACACCCATGTCTTCCCTTACGTCGGGCCTTACGGAATCGAGCCTGATCCTTACTGCCTGCATCGGGGTGTTACCACCGTGGTGGATGCGGGCACATCGGGAGCGTTCAGTTTTCCCGCCTTTCGAAAGTTCACCATCGAGCGGGCTGACACGCGCATCCGCGCGCTTCTCCACGTGGTCTCCATCGGGATGATCGCCGGCGGCACGCCGAACATGGGCGAACTCGAAGACCTGCGATATTGCGTTCCGAAAATTGCCATTGAAGAGGTCAACAAGAATCGCGATCTGATTGTGGGCTTGAAAATACGCTTTTCCAGGGGCTACACCGGATCCAATGATTACGAGGGGATGAAGCGCGCCCGAGAGGCTGCGGATGAAGTGCGACTGCCCCTCATGATTCATATCGGCTGGGCGCATACGGCGATGCCCAGGCTGCTGGCGCTGATGAAAAAAGGCGAAGTGGTGACACATTCTTTCAACGGACGTCCGAACGGAATTATCGACGAGGGCGGGAAGCTTCTGCCGGAGGTGATTGAGGCCCGCCGGCGCGGAGTGCTGTTCGATGTGGGTCACGGAGCGGGAAGCTTTTCGTTTGACACCATGGAAAGATGCCTGCAGCAGGATTTCCTTCCCGATACGATTTCAAGCGACCTCTATTCCGCCAACATCAACGGTCCTGTATTTGACCTGGTCACAACGCTCTCAAAATTTCTCATGCTTGGTTTGAGCCTGCGACAGGTTATTGAACGCGCAACGGCAAGGTCTGCGCGGGTGTTTGATTTCGGGGCTGAAATTGGAACACTGCGGCCGGGCGCTGAAGCTGATGTCAGCGTGCTGGAGCTGCGGGAAGGGGAGTTCGCTTTTACCGACTCGGGCGGGAAAACGCTGACCGGCGGGCAGAAGATCGAGCCGGTGGTGACCATCCGGGCCGGGAGAGCTTACTATCCCTCAGTTTAGCTCCCACCGTGCCAAGATGTAAGGACGAGGTCATCCTGAAGATCCACGGCGCCTGCCTTGAATCGGTCTTAATGGGGCCTGAATTGAACGAGCGCAGATTCGCAACCTTCCGATTCTGGTTTCCGTTCTCATATCCTGCTGGCGGTAAGCATCAAGTATGCGGCG
This sequence comes from Acidobacteriota bacterium, assembly GCA_021780055.1. Next base: position 3,335 of record JAJXZM010000311.1, on the reverse strand, counting down.
AGGATCATGCCGAGAACGGCTGTGATAATCCCGAGAAAAACGATTACAGTACTGGCAGGCTTGAATTCTCCGGCGTCGATCCGCCGTTGCGTGGACCGGTACCGGAACAGCGCCACCACGGCCATGAAAACCCCCATCGCAATGAAGGCAACTCCCATGCCGAGCGATAGTCCGCTCTCCTGCGCGGCGTGCCCTTGGAAGCGCAGGAACTCACGCAGAGTGATGCCAAACTTAGCGACCACGAATCCAAAAACGATGATGCTGATACTTGTGCGAATCCAGGCGAGGAATGTCCGCTCGTTCGCGAGATGGTCTCCAACGTTGTGATTGCGTTCAGGCATAAGCTGCAGTTGCCGGTCCCGTTTAAGGCGTCAACGAATGCGTTTCTCTCTCCTTGTCGTGCAAGTCGGAGAATCCCAAATGAGGAACCACCGGTGGGCGGCGTTTGGGGGTGAATTCCTCTGCTTTCTTGCTGTGCAGCGCGGACGCCCATTGAGATCTATTTTAAAATCTTGTTGAAAAATCCCAGCGTTCGGGCCTTGGCGTCCTTTGCCGCTTCCGAACGATAGCCTGCCTTATTATTCTCGTTTTCAAAAGCGTGGCTGGCTCCGGCGTAAATCTTGGCGTCGATTGACTTGCCCTGCGCTTGCAGCGCCTTTTCAAACGCGTGCACTGCGGAGGGCGGAATGCCGTGGTCCTCCGCGCCGAAATTTCCCATCAGGGGTGCCTTGATCTTTTTAATTTCGACCGGGTCGGTTGTGAGCTCGCCATAATCAATGACGCAAGCGGCAAGCTTTGGTTCATGAATGGCAAGCTGCAGCGAGAATCCGCCGCCCATGCACCATCCGATGGAACCGATCCCGTCCTTATTGACGTTCGGCATTGCGGCCAGATAATTATATGCGGCCATCAGGTCGCGAATTGCGCGGTCTCGGGGCAGGCTTCGCGCCAGCTTGCTTGCTTCTGAGGGCGCCGTGGCCACCTGGCCGTGATAGAGATCGGGAGCTAGAGCAACGTAGCCGTGCTCAGCGAATTCACGGGCTTGCGCTTTCACCCAGTCATTCAATCCCCACCATTCCTGAATAACCACAAGCCCCGGGTGGCGGCCCGGTGAAGTGGGCATAGCCAGATAGCCCGAAGCCATTTCGGGCCCGCTCTTGAAATGAACGGTTTCAGTCTTGACGGGTGCCTGGGCGCTTGCAAGAGGCGCGACAAACAAACCGACACAAATGAGCATCGCAATTCTACGCATTGAGTGCCTCCCCGAGCGAAAGGTGGTATGACTTCAGCCCTGATTATAGTCTCGAAATCGGACAGTTTTCGATGGGTATTGTTGCAGATAACTCCCGGTGGCAGGGAATGCTCCTGAATGGCAAAGCGCGGTGTTGACCCATGATCTTGTAGTATAATTGGCTCTTTGTTGCCGGGTGACTGTTGCGTGCATGCCCCTGGGGCAACGCAGCAGCGAATTTTCTTCCGTCTCGTGGTTGGCAGGGCCGCTTGCAGGGAATTACGTCGGATGCGGCAACGATTACGGGAATCCCGGCATCGCAAGTTCCTCATGAAACTGTCGCGCCGCCAAATCCTTGGTTCGGGAGCCGCCCTTCTGGGCTCCAAGCTGATGGAAGTCGTAACCACACCCACCTGGAGATGGACGGGAATTCCTGTTCTCAAAGCCGCGGAAGTTCCCAATCCTGAAAGCTCTATTCCTGTCACCTTCGTGGACGTTGCGAAAGAGGCTGGATTGAACTCCGTGAACGTGTGGGGCGGGGTCCATATAAAGAACTACATTATCGAGGCCAAAGGCAACGGAATTGCCTTCTTTGATTACGATAACGATGGTTGGATCGATATCTATCTGACCAACGGAACGCGGCTGAACACGACATGGCCTCCTGGCCAGACGCCCACAACGCACCTCTACAAGAACAACCGCGACGGAACCTTCATCGATGTGACGGAACATGCCGGAATCGGTCGGCCCGGCTGGCAGACGGGGGTTTGCGTTGGCGATTACGACAACGACGGCTGGGATGACATTTTCCTGACGTTCTGGGGTCACAACATCCTGTTCCACAATAACGGCGACGGGACATTTACTGATGTCACCAAGAAGGCCGGCCTTTATAAGGACGAAGTTCGATGGGGCACCGGCTGCACCTGGATCGATTACGACCGTGACGGGTTCCTGGATCTTTTCGTAGCCAATTACATAGTGCTGGATCTTGCAAATGTGCCGGCTCCGGGCCAGACCGGTTACTGCCAGTGGAAGGGCATTCCAGTGATGTGCGGGCCGCGCGGCCTGCCCCCAGGATCAAACCTTCTTTACCACAACAACGGGGATGGAACTTTTACGGATGTGTCCGAGAAGTCGGGCATCCTGAAGCCGGGTCCCCGGTATTCGATTACTGCCGTATCTTACGACTTTGACAATGACGGCTGGCCGGACATCTATGTGGCGGTTGATTCCGAACCGAGCATCCTGTTCCACAACAAGCATGACGGAACGTTTGAAGACATTGGCGTGTTGGCAGGATGCGCTTATAACGAAGACGGCCAGGAGCAGGCCGGCATGGGAATTGGTGTGGGCGATTACGACTGCGACGGCTGGCTCGACATCTTCAAGACCAATTTTTCCGACGATACGTCGGATCTCTACCACAACAATGGTGACGGCACTTTCACCGACGTCACGTTTATGGCCGGAGTGGGCCAGGATAGGGAGGACGTGAAGTGGGGATGCGGTTTTGTAGACTATGACAATGACGGCTGGCCGGACATCATCCAAGTGGATGGCCACGTCTACCCTCGGATTGACAATTATCACCTGAGTCAATCATTCAAGGAGCCCAGGGTCGTTTATCACAATCTCGGGAATGGAAGATTCAAGGACGTTTCTGCCGAGATGGGACCAGGAATCAACGCGCGGTTTTCAAGCCGCGGATGCGCGTTTGGCGATTACGATAACGACGGCGATATCGACGTCGTTATCTCCAACATGAATGACGTGCCGTCGCTTCTCCGCAATGATGGTGGAAACAAGAACAATTGGATCAAGCTCAAGCTGATTGGGAGCGTGTGCAATCGCACGGCAATTGGTGCCCGCGCTTACGTGACGGTTGGAAAGCACCGGCAGATGGATGAGGTCCATAGCGGCACCAGCGTGATTTCCCAAAGCGATCTGCGGCTGCATTTTGGTGTTGGCAAAGCCAAGACTATTGACCTGATTGAAGTCAAGTGGCCCACTACGCAAAAAAGCGAGAAGTTTACCAACGTGGATGTCAACCAGATTCTGACCGTTCGCGAGGGACATGGAATTATCCAGAAGACGAAAC
>JAJXZM010000131.1 GCA_021780055.1 Acidobacteriota bacterium | reverse complement strand
ATCGTCTTCTTCCACACAGCAGGATTGCTCGTGAGGATGTCCATGACCTCCGAGACATACCACACGCCATACCACGGCGAGGTCGGATGGTCGGAGAAGTTTTCTGAAGCGGTCAGCCACGAGATTGTCGGGAGCTTCCCTTCGTTCACGTCCTTGCGGAACTGGTAGAGGATGTCGCCCTTGGGAATTTGCATCGACATCTGCCGACCCTTGTCCTTGAACGGCAATGACGTCAGCGTATGGTAGTCCGGGTCGCCCGCGTTGGTGACAAACGCGGCATGGAACAAGGCCTTCTGTTCGTCGGTGAGTTGGCTGTAGCGTTTCTTTCCGCAGTTGGCGAGAGCGGTTTGAACCCTTCTGATACTGTCCTGCGCCTGCTTGAGTTGCACGTGCATCTGCGCAAGCTCGGCGGGGTCCTCGGCGGTTGCGATCCCGGATGCAAGCTTCTGAGCCTCCTTTGTCCACTCGTCTTTCCAACGGGTTGCTGCAGTGGCAAAGCCCGGATATGCCTCGACGTTGAAGGCGTTGAAACATTCGAGGGTATTATCTCCGAAGTTCGAGAGCCAGGCGTTCTCTTCATCTGTGAGCGGCGAGCGGGTCAACTCATTCTGGTAAGACTTCCAGTGAATGCCGGCCTCCTGCAGGCGTTCGCAGAAGGTCTTCCAAACCAGGCCCCCGTAGTCGATCTGTTCGTTGCGGATGAAGACCTTTGAATCAGTGGTCTGCCGGTCGCGGATGGTCCCGGTCCACAGATAGCAGCGGTTGGGAGATGTGGCGCTCAGCACGGAGCAGTAATTCTGGTCGCATACGGTGAAGGCGTCGGCAAGAGCATAGTAAAACGGCAGATCTTCGCGCGTATAGTGCCCCATGGTCATCGGGATATGTGCGTACTTCTCCTCGCCTGAGCGCTTGGCGCTGAGCCATTGATCGTAGCGACCTTCGTTCCATGCGTCGACTTGGCTCTCGCGCGAGTGCGGCAGCGAGCCCATCCAGGTGATGCGCGTATCGCTAATATCCAGACGCCACGGCGCGTAAGAATTCCCGGCCTCATCGGTTTGCACGAAGACCGAGTTGCCGTTGGGCAGTCGCAATGCACGCGGGTCGTTGAAGCCACGCACTCCGCGCAGGGTGCCAAAGGTGTGATCGAATGAGCGATTCTCCTGCATGAGGATGACGATGTGCTCGGCATCCAGCCAGGTGGATCCATAATCCGGCACAATCGCATAAGCCCGTTGAATCGATTCGGGAATCAGGCCAGCAAAGCCGGCGCGAGAGATGAGTGCGGCCAGTTTGAGGAAATCTCTTCGCGTTTGCATACCCTATGTCTTTTCGCCTTTAAATTGGTGGTTCGTAAACAACACATCCATCCTGCCGTTTGAGGTATGGTCCCTCAACATTCTTACGTCGCAAGATGGTACTCCTGTAAGGCTTTTTCTTGCCCCGCCCACAAGATATATCAAACATCAGGAACAGCACAATCGACAAGGTATAAATCACTCTTCACCGACTTTTTCTGTTTTGTTGCTTTCACTTTTTCAAAAGATCCCACGCAGGCGGCTTCACCCATGGCAGGGCAGGATTCTGCAAGCCTGGGATGGCGGAGAGGGCGGCTGCCTCGGGGAACTGAACCAAGGCGCTGGGGTTGGCGCTTGCCCAGGGTCCCAAAGGCCCCAGTCGGTGGCGCGAGCACTTTATGATGAGGTAAGATGCGGAACTGAGTAACACGGCGCCGAACGCAAAAGAACTCACAGCCGGGCGACTCTTTTGCGGTGCGCCGTTTCCCCACTGAGGGCAAAGTTTGAAGAGTTCAACAAAGATCAGGATTGGCAAGCGGGTCGCGCTGGCAAGCATCGCGGTCAGCAGTATCCTTGCGGCGGTCAAGATCACTGTTGGGGTCATAGGGCATTCCGCCTCCGTACTGGCGGACGGGTTTGAGTCAGCGGGAGACGTGGTTGCCTCAGTGGCCGTGTTTTTTGGCTTTGCGATTGCTTCGCGCCCTGCCGACGAAGAGCATCCCTACGGACACGGACGTTACGAAACTCTGACCGGCCTGATTATCGGCGTCATCCTCTTTGTTGCGGGTATCGGCATCTGTTACCGGTCGCTGGCGGGCGTAGAGCAGGTTCATGAGGTCCCCGCATTTTATGGTATCTGGGTGCTGCTGGCTTCGATGATTTTGAAAGCCGTGATGTCCGCTGTAAAGTTTCATTACGGCAAGAGGATCAGGAGCGCCGCCCTCTCGGCTGATGCCTGGAATGATTTTGTCGACATCCTCTCGGCGGTGACGGCTATGACCGCTCTGGGACTGACCCTGCTGGACCCGGGACGTTTTCTGGCAGCAGACCACTACGGCGGTTTTGCGGTGGGCCTGTTTGTGATTTTTACCGGATTGCGAGTTGGCCGGGAAACCTCTTCGCGGCTGACGGATGAGATGCCTGACGACGAGATGGTGGCAGCCATTCGCGAAGTAAGCCTGACCGTTCCCGGAGCAATTGGCGTGGAAAAATGCTTTGCCCGCAACGTAGGGCTCGAGTATTACGTGGATTTGCACCTGGAAGTTGATCCGGAGCTGACCGTAAGAGAATCGCACGATATCGCAACCGAGGTGCGGTTCGCCGTTCGGAAGAGACTGGACTGGGTGGCTGACGTCATGGTACACGTCGAACCCGCGCCGAAACAGCCGCAAGCCCCGACTCCGGCATCGCTCAGGAAAGGCGCTGCAGAGCCGCGCGTTTGATCGGCAACGCCTCCCCTCCTTGTACGAACATCCGCTTGACTTGTTATCGGGAGGCGGGTAGCATTTGCGCATTGGGGTTAAATCATTTCTTCGAGGAGGGCAGCATCAATGTGGGGTAGAATCAGCCTCTCTGGAAAAGCAGTATTACTGGGCATGGCGTTGGCACTGTGCCTGGGTCTCACACAAGTTGGAAGCGCGCTTCCAGGCGCCGCCCAGACTTCAAAGGCCAAGAAATCCGTCTATGTCTGTGCTTGCGGGGGCACGAAGTCCTGCCCTTGCATGGCGATGTCGAAGAAGGAAGGCAAATGCCCATGCGGGTCGGACACCATGAAGGAAGTCCCTGTCAATAGCGCCTGGGCCAAAGCGAACCGCAAGGCACTTTCGGAATAGCTCAATACGGCACTTCTTGTTACGCCGACGTGTGAGCGGGGCGGGAGTTTACGTTTTCCCGCCTTCGCCTAAATCTGTATCACGCCGCCATGATGGCTGGCTGCCAGTTATGGTTCGGGTTGTATCTGTGGCTGGCTTCAGAAGGCGGAGATTTCCCTGGCCCCAGGGAACAGGCGGTGGACTGTGCCCGGCCACCACTCTGCCACCCGAAGTTATAAGCCCCGCGGAATCGCCATTTTCCCAGCTGTTACAAAAAGCGATTAAGACTCCGCGGGGCATCTTTATCTCCGGCTCCTTTTATTCGATCAAGCCCGGGAACCATCGAACAGCGTTTTCGTGGTAGATTTTGCGCACCACGCTCATTGGCAGACTCAGACCTTGCACCTTCAGGCCCTCGTATTCAAAAGTTTCGCCGGTCGCGAAAAACTTCCAGCTCATCGCGTACTGATATCTCCAGCGCTTGATGGACTCGGCGGGATTATCGTTATGGCGGATCTCGCCGTCAGTCCCGTAGCATACCCGGTCCTGATACTTGATCAGAAACGCGCGCACTTTGGCGCGGGGTTGCGACATCAGGTAGCGGATGCGGGCGGCAGTATCGACTGCAAAATTCGGATAGCGGTCGAACCGCTTCGCAATTTCGTCCACGTTGGTTTCCATGCTTCCGAGGTGTGCTCCCACCACGCGCAGATGAGGATTCATTCCCAGCAGGTGATCCCGGGCCTTCAGGATTGCCGCCTTTGCCGGGGCATTCGGTTTCCCGTACATGTGCCAGTAGGGATTCTTCTTGTAGTAGTTGTAGTCCGGATTCATCGGCCCCATCTGCTCGAACGATTCCCAGCAACTGTCGGGTTCCGCCAGGTGAGCGATCATGGTCTTGCCATGTTCCTGGATGTCCCGATAGATCGGCTCGAAGATGGGATCATCGGGCATTACGTACTTGCCAGAGGGCCATTTAAGCTCCATCCCGATGTTCTTCCATATCTTCACTGCGATGGCGCCCTCGCGGAAGTTTTCATTGAGAATCCTGATGGTATTCTGGTCAAAATTCTTGTCTTCAAACATATAAGGATCAAAGGTGGTGCAGACGGCTGCGCGGCCTCCAGAATGTTCATGCACCGTCATCGACATGCGAAATTGCGCTGCTTGCGTCTGGTAAGGAGGTTCGTCCTTGCGCCCCACCACGCTGATGTTGACAGTGCGCAGGTTGATCTCCTTCATAAACCGGTAATAGGCGGGTACGTCCTGAAAGACGTGCGCGTGAGTATCGATGGGTCCCACTTTGGCCAGTGCGGCCAGGTCTGCTGCTTCCTGTAGGTCAACTTCTCCAGCGCGCTGCGCCGCTGTCAGATGTTGTGATAGAACCATTGCGGCTGCCACACCTGCAACTATCAAGAGAGCCACTGCCACTGTCCTGAGATGTTTCAACTCTGTCCTCCATTCGGCGCTGATTTTCAGCGCTGTTTCTGCTTTGAGTGAATTGATAATCTATCGATCCTGCCCGATCGCCCGACAATCATACACTAGTAAGAGTGGTTTTATTCCCATCCCATTAGAGGTTTCCAATCCATGTTACAGGCTTCTGATTTGGGGGATACCGTTGGTTGCATTCGGCTCCAGCAGGTAATGATTTGTATTGCCTTGATTGCATTGTATGCTAATATACTTTCCAGTTATCGGGTTTTTACCCGATTGACCGTCGAGCAATAACGGGGTGATTCTAGCCACTATGTGGCGGCTAGTTGTCTGTCTGCCCTTTTCTATTGTGTTCAGGGTCAGCGCTGGCTAGCCAGGTTGTTTGCGAAGCGGGTTTGAATCTCTCATTGCTCAGGTTTTTGAAGCAGCACCAGTGGTGACATGCGGGCGGCAGGGATATGTACCGCTTGCAGTTGCCAATTGTTCGGCGGGTTGTTAAACAGCTCGATCAGTAGTTGTGTAGCGGCTCAGGATTGTTCTTTCCCCCTACGCGCCAGAGAGGGAAAGGCCATTCTGAACTGGCCTTTTGAAAGGCCAAATTCTCGAGAAGGAGGAGCCGCTTGGTTACCATGGCGCGTCGTTCCTACCCCTCTTTACCATCCATCGGGGCTCTCTGCGCTTGGTCAGCGGTCAAGCAAAACTATGATGGGACGGTTGTCTCTTGCGGAAGAGTTGCGTGCAATTCGCGGCGGTGCTAATTCCAAGGCCCCATTAAGGCGTTCGTCAGAGTCGGCAGAAAACGAGCGCCCGTGGAAATCCGATATAGACCGAATGGAGCAGACGCTTCGGGAAGCGTTGCTGACAATTTCGCAACTTTCCGGCGTTGATCTTCCTGACAGGAGCATCGACTCCGAGGGTGAAGAGACATCCCCCTCTCGCGTGGATTTCACCACGCTCAAGGACCGGATCCGCAACGACCTTGAGGCTTTTTCCGTCACAACGGTCTCCGAGATGTCCAAACAGGCTGAGGAGAAAGCCCGCGCCGCATTGACCGCCATCAAGAATGAAGTAAGCAGCCAGGTGGAGCAGGTTGTCGGCGAGTACCGGGAAAAACTGAAAGAGCAGGTTGTGCCCCAGGATCTTCAGGTTGACATCTCAAGGCAGAGCCGGGAAAGGATCGAGCAGTTGGTGCAGGCGCAGACGGACGAATTCGCCCGTTGGGTATGGATGACCTGCAAAGGGACGGGGACTCCCATTCCAGCGCAAATTGAGGGACTGCTGGAACCTTACGTTGAGGAAGCTACCGCACGCGTCGTAGGGGGCATGCAGCAGCGAATTCAGGAACAGATTTCCGAACAGGAAAAGTTGATCCAGGAGCGGCTTGAGCAGACGACAAGTTCCCTTCGTGATCAAATGGGCTCGCTTGAACAAACAGCGCAGCAGATCTGTGAGAAGAGCGCCGACTCGGTGGTAAAGACATCCACGGAGCGGCTGAATGCTACGGCAGCGGAGGCGGCGAAGAGTCTGGAAAACAGGATCCAGGAACAGATTGACAGTTCTTTCGCCGGGATTCAGTCGCGTCTGGATGAATCGGTCGCATCGATGGTGGAGGAAATGCAAGGCCAGGAAGATCAGAGGGTGCAAGCTTTCATGCGCAGGATGGATGCCTTGGCCTCGGAAGTTGAGGTGACTAAAACGTCGGAAGTTTCTTCGCGCATCGAGCAGGCTGCCGCCCAGGTTTCGGAAACTTCACTCCAGAATCTGGGTCAGCAGGCGCGGGAGTTAACGGAAAGTACCCGGAGCGAGCTGAAATCGCTCCTGCAGCAGGATACGGATGCCATTCTCGGGCAGATACAGGAAGTGGGCCGGACCACGCACGAATCCCTGGAACAAGATGCTGCAAGAGTGATGGATCGCTTCTCCGGGTTGGAACAGGACCTGGCGGGTATGCGGCAGAGGTACCTTGGTGATTGCCAGGGGCAGCTCTACTCGATGGTCAAGGAATCGATGGGATCGCTGGAGCCAACGCTGCAGCGGATTGCGGAAGACAGAATGTCAGAGGTTGCTGCGGACATTCGCAAGTCACAGGACGATACCATCGCGCAGTTCGAGTCGAAGCTGCGTGAAGTTTCCGAGGGACAGTACCGCGGCCTGATTGACCGCCTTCAGCAGGAGGCTGGAAATGTGGGAGCCCATGCGACGGCTGAAATTCGAGGCGCATCCCAGTCTGCCTTGCAGGAACTTTCCAATAAGGTGGACGCTTCGGCTGCGATACTGCGAGAACAGCAGGCGCAGGCAAGCTCACACTTTGAGTCGTCAATGAACGACACGCTTGAAAACTTCCGCCGGCAGCTTGCTGATATTACAGAGGCAGAAAAGAAAGAACACCGGAAAACTGTTACGGAGAGCCTTACGGAACTCCAGAGCCGCCTGAGGCATGCGGCTGATTTTCTGGCTGATGCTCCTCCCGGCTCTGTTTAAATGCATTGCAGCGTTTGGGCTTGTATTGACTTGAAACATTTCCCTCTTTGCCCGAAGCTGGGCCTTGTTGGTAACTTCGGCCGCGGTATGACTTCTCATGCCGCGGCTTTTTTTCTTGGGTTGGCACGGTGACCGCAGCCTGAAAGGGCCGGGGCTTCTGCCTGGTCCGTATGACTGGGATGCCCATCCGTTCTTTGGTGGCCTGATCCACCGGTAAACTTCTTCCCTCCCGCGAGCCCTTTTCCAGATTTCGCTCCGTCGTGCTGCCCTTTATCGACCACTACACCTTCGTTGACAATCAGGTTAGCCCGCATTTCTCACGGATGAATTGAATTGCTGCGATGGACTTCGATTTTGCCCAGGGAGGGTGGCTTGGGGGCGTTGCGACCGGCGAGGAGTAGAGAGT
>JAJXZM010000380.1 GCA_021780055.1 Acidobacteriota bacterium | reverse complement strand
GGGAATCGCTCTTTCGCGCGCCAGTTACCGCGGCCTGAATCCCACTTACCAGATCGGTGAGGGCGCCTACACCAAGATTCCTGAACGCAGCCACGCACTATTCCCTGTGGCCCACTACGAATTCGTCTGGGTTCATCAGCTCTGGAACCTGACCGGTGAAGTCGAGCCGTATTTCCAGCATTATCTCGAGCACTACATCCTGCCTGACGGCAATTTCCTTTACAACACGCAGGACCAGGTGGAAGCGCCGCTGAATGCCGGAGTGTTTCTCGAAAACTCCGCGCGCGCCTACGACTACACGGGCGACGTTGATGCGCTCCGAAAACGCCTCCCGGTGCTGAGGCGGATGATTGACTTTGTTTTGAAGCGATATGAGTACAGCAAACATGCGTTTCCGCCGGACGATCCCCGCCACGGGTTGATCTGGGGTTCGCCGGAAGCGGACAACGGCGACCCGCGGAATGATTTTCCGGACTCGCATCCTTACTACTACCAGAACGCGGCGTGGACCTGGCGAGGTCTGACGGAGCACGCTCGCTGCCTGCACCGGGCCGGCAGGGAGCACAACGATGCGAAGCTTCAGCAGGAAGCGAATAAGATTGCCTGGATCGCCGCCGAGATGCGCCCGCTCATCGAGCAATCGCTTAAGACGGTGCTGGCCAGGCGTGATCCGGCGATGAAGCAGGCAGACATCACACCATTTACTCCCTTCGATACAAATCGAAAACCCACCGAGCTATCCAGCTATGAGAACCACCGTTACATGATGGACTGGTGGACCAGTGACTGGGGTGATGCTGCGCTTGACCATGGCCACTTTATTCACCGCAAGATGGCCGGCGAGCAGCTTCTGGGCCTGAACACTGACGGGGCCTCTGTTCGCACATCGAATTTTATGTCGCATGGAACGCTCTCGTACCTGATTCGCCAGGATGATTACCGGCCTTTCCTGCTGACCCTCTACGCGCTCGCCTGCTACACAATGGATTCGGGCAGCCGCTACTCGCCGGAGGATACTTACGTGCCGGGCGGGCACCCGGGTGAAGGCAACCGTTATGGATGGTCGGCCGTTGTTAATAGTGAGTTGCAGCCTGCACTCGGGTTGCGATGGCTTCTCTGTTACGAGGAGCACGACCGTGCCGTTGTCCATCTTCAGAAAGCCGCGCCAAAGCATTGGTTCGCGGCTGGAGAGAAAATCCATGTTGAAAACTGTCCCACGCGGTTCGGGCACATTGGCTGGACTACAGAATCGCTTGCCGGGCCTGAGAACTCCGTCCGCTGGCGCTGCCGATTGAAATTTGAGAAGCCCCTTGAGGCGGATATTGCCATTCACATTCACCCCCCGGGCGGCCAGCCTTTGAAATTTGCTTCGGCTGGTAGAGTTCAGACCGATCGAGTTCTGCTGAATGCTGCGCAGCTTGCCGGCAGGACTGAGTTGACGATGGATATTACGTAGGTCTGTTTGCGCGAAGTAGAACCCTGACAACAAAGGTTGGGTTACAATCTTCACAAGTTCTCGAAGCCTGTGAGGCGGTTGCAAATGGAAAAGAGTCTGTGGTCGGGGCAGCGCGGGATGGCACGGGTCTTTCTGCTGATCTTTCTTGCCATCGTTCTCTATTTTGTCGGCCGCATCCTCAAGCCGTTCTTTGACTCGCTGGTCTGGGCAGTGATACTGGCGACGCTTTTCTATCCCGTCTATCACCGGATTGAGCGCTACCTTCACAAGAAGGAACTGTCAAGCGCTCTTTGCTGCGCGCTGCTGACGGTGGCCATCATTCTTCCTGTTGTGTTGCTTGTTTTCCTGATGGCAGGAGAATCGGTGAAAGCTTATCGGTCCCTGGAGGACATGCTTGCCGGCGGAGTCCCGGCAAAGATCGCAGCGATCCACAATTCGGCTGTTTACCAGAAGCTCACTGAAAGGCTCAGCGAAATGGGCTTGCCGGCTCCGGACCTTGGCGCCGCGGCCATGCGAGTGGTCCGGACAGGCAGCCGGTTTCTGGTGGCGCACAGCGCCGGGCTCGTGTCTGGTTTCATCAACTTCATCTTGCAGCTCTTTGTGATGTTGTTTGGGCTGTACTACCTTTTCTTGCGAGGCCCGCAAATCCTGCATGAACTGCGTGCGCTCATTCCCCTGCGGCCGGAGTACGAAGAACGAATCATCCAGAAATTCACCGGCGTGGTCCACGCCACGTTTACGGGGAGCCTGGCGGTCGCCCTGGTCCAGGGGGCGCTCGGGGGCCTGGGATTTCTGATTTTCGGCATCTCCTCATCGCTTCTCTGGGGTGCGGCCATGGCGCTGGTTTCTTTAGTGCCCGTGGTAGGAACGGCCCTGATTTGGGGACCCGTGGTGATTTTCTATATGCTGACCGGTTCGGTCGTGAAGGGGCTTGTCATGCTCGCCGTGTTTGGCGTTGTGGTGGGCTCCGTTGACAACATCCTGAAACCCGTCCTGATCCAGCGCGGAATGGAAATACACACCCTTTGGGTATTCATCAGCGTTATTGGTGGCCTCAGCGTTTTCGGGTTTCTGGGAATTGTGCTTGGTCCGTTCCTCTTCACCATTCTGGTGGCTCTGCTCGAAATCTACAAAGCTGAATTCGGAAGCCAGGCAACGGAAGAACCTGCAACCTGAGATTTGCTGTGGCGAAGTTGGAGAACACACGGGATGCTGTCCATGCTGGAAGATAATACGCCGAGCACGGCAGACGCCGCTTCAGCAGCCCGCATCAATTGACGTTTCGCGAATCCAGTTGCTAAGATGACGAGGGTTAGAGCAACGGAGGTAGAACGGTGGACCGATACACACGCCATCAATTGAAGCAAGATGATTTCCAGGAAAAGATAGAGGCTCTTCAGGTTGTTGCCGAAGAGCATTGGAAACAGATCGTTATGATCTGCGCTGCCGTCATCATTGTGGCCGGCGCCGCGTGGGGGATCAGGACTTATTACGCCCGCCAGGAAGCCGCTGCAAACACCGAGCTGCTGACCGCCATTACAACTTTCCATGCGTATGTCGGCAGCAGCCAGGAAAGCAGTCTGATGGGCGCCGGAGAAAGCTTTCCAACGGCCGATGCGAAGTATCAGAAAGCCCTCACGCAGTTTTCCGAAGTAGTCAAGAATTACCCTCATACTAAAGCCGCCGGTTACGCACTGGTCCAGATGGGAGTCTGCCAGGCGCAACTGGGGAATGATGCAACCGCCATCAAGACTCTGCAGGATGCCAGCAAGGACTCCGATAAAGAGATTGCTTCGCAGGGCAATTTCGCTCTGGCAGGAGTTCTGGCAAAAACCGGAAAGATCGACGAAGCCGGCAAGATTCTGCAGGCGCTTGCGAACCATCCGACCACCATGGTGCCTCGCGCGACGGCGCTGCTGGCTATGGCGGACGCTTACCGGGCGACGCAACCGAAACGCGCCCGCGAGATTTATCAGCAGGTCCAGAAAGAGTTCGGCTCTGACGCAGTCGTCGCTGACGCTTTGAAGCAACAACTCGCGACGTTGCCTGAGTAGGACGCGGGAATTTAGCGGTTGCCTCACTTCGTCCTCGTTGCCATGCCCGCACTCATCTTCCGTTTTGTGAATTTCATGATAAGTTTTGAGTAAGCCCCCGCGCGCTTCTGCGTGGGCTGTCATGATTCAAGCCGAGGTCCACTGCCGATGCCTGAAGTCGAAAGGGAAACACTTGAGACGGATGTGGTCATCGTCGGCGCGGGGCCTGCAGGCCTCAGTTGCGCTTTGCGTCTGGCGAAATTGATCGAGCAGCGCAACACGACCAATCCCTCTGGCCCTGTGCTCTCGCCGGAGAACATCTACGTCCTCGAAAAAGCGGGCGAGATTGGCGCACATTGCATTTCCGGGGCGGTGCTCGATCCGCGCTCGCTGCGGGAGCTCATTCCGGATTTCGAGTCGAAGGGCGCGCCGCTCGAGTCGCCGGTAACAGATGAGGGCGTCTATTTCCTCACACGTTCCGGCCAGTGGAAACTGCCCGTTACACCCCCCTTCCTTCAGAACCACGGAAACTATATCGTCTCCGTCAACAAGCTGGCGAAATGGCTGGGCGGCCTGGTGGAATCCGCGGGAGTCAGCATGTTTCCAGGCTTTGCGGGTTCTGGAATTCTCTACGACGGCAAGCGTGTGGCAGGTATCCGCACCGACGACAAGGGTGTCGACAAGAACGGGAATCCGAAGTCGAACTTCCAGCCGGGATATGACCTGCGCGCCAAGGTGACGGTTTTTGCGGAAGGCACCCGCGGCTCGCTGACAAAACAGTTGGTTGTTCAACATGAGCTCGATCGCGGAGCAAACCCGCAGGCTTATTCGCTGGGTGTGAAGGAACTGTGGAAGATTCCCGCCGGGCGCATCCAGCGCGGGCAGGTGATCCACACGGCGGGCTGGCCGCTCAATTCGCGGCAGTTCGGCGGAGGTTTTATCTACGCGCTCGAAGATACTCTGCTTTCTGTGGGCCTTGTGGCGGGGCTCGACAGTGAAGATCCGCGTTTTGACGTCCACAGCAGGTTCCAGCAATTCAAGACGCATCCTTTTGTGAAGGGCCTGCTTCAAGGCGGGGAGATGTTGCGCTACGGCGCCAGGACCATTCCGGAGGGTGGCTACTTTTCGATTCCCGCAACGGCCACGGATGGCGCGCTGATCGTCGGTGACGCCGGGGGCTTTCTGAATGCGCAGCGGTTGAAGGGCATCCACCTGGCGATCAAGACCGGCATGCTGGCGGCGGAAACAATTTTCGAAGCCCTGGTGCGGGAGGACCTGTCGGAAGCATCGCTGAAACAATTTGAAGCAAAGTGGCGCGCAAGTTCGGTCGGCGACGAATTGTGGAAAGTCCGGAACTACCGCCAGGGATTCGAGCGCGGTATCTGGCCCGGAGTGTTGCACGCGGGTCTGCAGATGCTCACGGGTGGACGTGGATTTCGAGCGCGCTATCCGCTGCGAAAAGACCACGAGCACATGAAGCATCTTGATGAAATGCCAACCAATGGCCCAGCCAAGATCAAACCCGATGGCGTGCTGACCTTCGACAAGCTTTCGGACGTTTACCGCTCCGGGACGCACCACGAGGAAGACCAGCCGTGCCACCTGAAAATTGCGGACTTTGATATCTGCAACAACCGCTGCACGCGCGAGTACGGAAATCCCTGCCAGTATTTCTGCCCCGCGGCGGTGTATGAAATGGAAGAGACCGCGGACGGCTCCGGCAGGCAACTGAAGATCAACGCCTCGAACTGCGTCCATTGCAAGACCTGCGATATCGCCGATCCTTATGAGATTATTACCTGGGTAGCGCCGGAGGGTGGCGGCGGACCGCGTTTTGAGCGAATGTAAACAGGAACAGCGCGGGACAGAACCTTGACGGCGTAGGGCAGGGAGAGGGCCTGATTCCAGACTGGCACGATGGCGAACGCATCCGAACAATTGGCGAATGACCCGACAAAGCGAGCCGGTGATAGCACGCGCTATGACGGCTTCGAACTCTCGGAGAATCCGCGTGAATTCACGAGGTGGCAGCGTTTTCAGATCTTTGTCGCCAGCTGGATTGGTTATCTTGCGGTCCTTTTGATTGGCCGCACACTGCGCTGGCACGTGGAAGGCTGGGAAAACTGGGAAGCGGCAAGCCGCGCCGGAAAGGGCATCATCTACACTTTCTGGCATCGTGAGATCTTCTCCGCGTGCTGGTTTTGGCGGCGGCGCGGCATCGTTGTGATGACCAGCCAGAATTTTGACGGCGAGTACATCGCGCGCATCATCCGGATGCACGGCTACGGTGCGTCGCGCGGTTCCAGCAGCCGTGGCGCCGGGCGTTCGCTGGCGGAGATGGCGCGCTGCCTGCGCTCGGGACGCGATGCGGCTTTCACCATTGACGGCCCGCGAGGCCCGCGGTTCGTTGCCAAGCGCGGCTCGATGATCCTGTCGCGCTCGACGGGCGCTTCCATCCTTTGTTTTCACATTGCCCTCAAAAAGGCCTACGTGTTCAGAAAAACCTGGGATCAGACCCAGTTCCCGCATCCCTTCAGCCGTGCCACCATCTTCATCGCTCAGCCGATTGTGGTGCCTCACGGCGCCAGCGAGGAAGCGCAGAACCGAACCCAGGAAGAAGTGCAGAGGACCCTTGACGACCTCCGCCGCCGTGGAGAGGCATGGGTGGTAGCGGATTAAAGGAGCGCTGCAGTAGGCATTTCATAGGGTCGGATTACAGTCGAGAAATGTGGTAGCCCTGTGTTGATAAAGGTGAGAAAGTGGCTTGGAGAAATATTCAAGACCCCATTTATCCGTGGGTAAGGACACTGGATCGAATTGCTGCTTCCGTGGATCCTCCGAGTATCACTGGGCCTACGATGGTTATTGCCTCAGACTACGGTGGGACGGGGAAGCGCAGTCGATATCGAGTGAATGTTTTTGTCTGTCTAGACCTAGAGACCTCCATAGAGTGGGAGATCGCTAGAAGGGAAGTGCGCAGACGTTATTTGGCAGACGGTCGGCGGATGTCGTACAAACAATTGTCAGATCGTCAGCGCGGGAAGGCACTCATGCCGTTTCTTGCGGCTGCGGATAGCATGCGTGGTTTTTGCCTCGTGACGGTTTTTAGTCGATCGCTACAACACCTCTGCCTGAATTCCGCGGACTACGAGAAAATGCGAGAAGCCGCCCATCTCAAAGGGCAATGGAAGGACAGAGAACTTGAAGAGGCTCTGAGGGTTACTCATCTCGTTGCTTGTCTCATGGGGGGGCTGTCACAACCCGAGCAAAATGTCTATTGGATATCAGACGAGGACAACCTATTCGGAAGTCCCGAACAGAGTCATGACGTTGGACGTATACTTTCTTCGTTCTCACGTCACTATGTGAAATATCCCCTGGGAGAGATGGGTATCGGAACCACAAAGTTGGATGAGGGTGACCGCTGGGAAGAGGACATTACTGCAGTCGCCGATCTTGTTGCAGGCGGTGTGGCGGAAACCACGAATCGTCTTTCGCAGGCATGCGGTGGGAGAATTCCGACAACTCTGGCTGTAGAGTACTCACAGAAATTCATTCCGAAGGCTGATCGCATTGCTGAATGGGTTTGGACGCCCGCTGGGCAACTCAGCCGTGTCGTAATACTTTTTGAGCAACAGCCCAACGGGCAGTACAGTGTCTCGAAACACGACATGCTGACAGATTAATTAAGTGAGCAGCCAGCTCAAGTCATTTCGTCGCCCGTTCCCTTCGGCTTCAGAACTATCGATGGCAGTCTGCAACCTGATAGAATCTTCGGTTGCAATGGCGTAGGGGGGAGCAACCGAAGTCTTGAGAGGCGGCGCGGACGCACTTGGGCGATGCTTCGCAGGAATTCTTAATTTGCCAAGGGAGGAAGACGGGAATGGGAAGTGAGACAGTAGACAAGCTGGCGCATTACACGGCTTACAGGGCGGCGGGGCCGATCA
>JAJXZM010000422.1 GCA_021780055.1 Acidobacteriota bacterium | reverse complement strand
TGGTGTCAAGGATCTTGCTGCTTTTTCTGCCTTGGCGCTCGGCGGAGAAAATGCCGCCCATGGCAGCCAGGTTCAGCAGGTCGCCCTTGGATGCGCCCACCACCAGCCCGATATAGCCCATCAGCAGGAGAAGAGTGATTTGGACATACGAAATGGACGCTTTCTCCAGTGAGGTCAGGCTCAGCAGATGGCTGATAACCAGCGCTCCCAGCACGCCCATGGAAGCTCCCACAGCCGAACCGATCAGGCGCGTAAGACTGGCCTTCCGCAGGCGCATTTCAATGAAAATAAACGCAGATGCCAGCCCTGCCCCTACCAGAGAAGACACCAATGAAGACCAGTGAAAAGGCCGAAGATGATAGGCGGCGGCAACGACGGAAATAAAAAACACAATTCGAAGAGACGCCATCTCTAATGACATGAATTGCCAGCTCCCTTCTGTATAATTTCGCGACAATTGTCTCAAGCTTGTTGTCCCGGGCAGGCAGACACAGCTCGATTTGCGCTCAGTATAGCATTTCTGTGGCCATTCGGGTTAAACAAGATCAGCCGATTTTACAACAAATTAACCACTTTATAATCTTGTATCGCTTGATCCCCCAGGCAGGGACCCCAACGCTATTTGCGGGTGCGGGATTTGATCACGATCGGGCTCCCTGCAAAGCCGAAGGCTTCACGGATCCTGTTTTCCAGGTAGCGCTCGATAGAGAAGTGCAGCTTGCCTGCGCGGTTGGTGAAGGCGATGAAGGTGGGCGGGGAAACGGCGGCCTGAGTCAGGTAATAAATCCGCAGAGGGCGGCCGTGAGAACTGGGCAGCCGCCGGAGGTCGAGGCTTTTCAGGAAGACGTTCATCTGGGCCGTGGGCACGCGAAGCTTGCGGGCGGCGGCTACCTCATCGATCAGCCCCCAAAGGCTCTCGACCCGCTGTCCCTTCAGCGCTGAGATAAAGGCGATGGGGGCGTAATCAAGAAACTTCATGCGCCGCCGCAGTTCCTCTGTGTAATCCCGTGTAATGGTTGGCCCTTTCTTGATGGCGTCCCACTTGTTCACCACCACCACGACGGACCGGCGGCTTTCGTGCGCATAGCCGGCAATATGGGTATCGAGGGCGGTTACGCCCTCTTCCGCGTCCACAATAAACAACGCCAGGTCCGCCTCTTCCAGGTGCTTGCGCGCCTGGATCACGCTCAGCTTTTCCGCAAGAAGTTTGGTTTTCCCTTTGCGCCGGATGCCGGCCGTGTCAATAAACACGTATTTCGCTCCGTCGTGCTCCACTTCCGCGTCCACGGCGTCGCGCGTGGTGCCCGCGATAGGCGTCACGATTGAGCGCTCCTGGCCGCAGAGGCGGTTGAGCAGCGTTGATTTGCCGACGTTGGGGTGGCCGATGATGGCGATCCGCACGGGCTCTTCCGCACCGGGGGCGGCTTCCTCCGAAGCCTGCCAACCTGCCGTGATGTGGCTGAGAAGTTCATCCACTCCAAGGCCGTGCTCGGCCGAAACAGCAAACGTAGCTTCCACACCCAGTCCGGCAAACTCTGCCGCCAGCGCCGTGTGCATGGGAAGGTCAATCTTGTTTACCGCTATGGCCAGCGGCCTGCCTGTCTTGCGGAGCAGGTTGCAAAGTTCCTGGTCGAGCGGCAGCACTCCTTCGCGTCCGTCAACTACCAGCACCAGGTGCGCCGCCTGCGCGATGGCCATCTGCGCGTGGCGCAAGATCTCCGACGCAATCAGGTCTGGGTCCTGCGGCACGATTCCGCCCGTATCCACCATCCTGAAGCGCGCCCCTTGCCACTCGGCCTCTGCCTCAATGCGGTCGCGCGTCATGCCCGGCTCATTGCCCACCAGCGCGCGGCGGCTGCCGACAATGCGGTTGAACAGCGTGGATTTGCCCACGTTGGGGCGCCCCAGAATTACGATGATCGGTAGCTTCCGCACACTGCTCCTGACGCCCGCGATTTTACGAGAGGGGTATCTGCCCCCCTCGTTGTGACCTTCCATGATACAAGAAAAGCGAACTATTAATTATTATCATAAAGAGCGCAAGCCCTTGTACATATGCACGCCCGTGCCGGGCGGAACTGCAAACGAAAAGCGGCACGACATTCCGCGGCGGGTTGCAGGTGGTGTACGACCTAGATATGATATACTTCAGAGTAAATGGCACGCCTTGGAGGAGGTAGTGGATCCGAGGATCCGGGCCGTCTTAGATTTTGCTGAGGAACACTACTCAGACCGGCTGACGGTAAACATGCTTGCCGGCATGGTGGGTCTAAGCAGATATCGTTTCGAGCACCCATTTAGGCGGCATGTCGGCATGGATTTTAAGCGGTGTCAGCGGCTGACCCGTCTGCGAAGGGCGAAGGAGTTGTTGGCAGACCGCACGCTTAGTATCAAGCAGGTGGCTGCGAGGATCGGCTACACATCCCCATCCGACTTTTCACGTGAATTCCGTGAGGAGTTCGGGACCCCCCCCTCTCTGTACCGGAGAAATTTTCCCGTAATCATTGGTCGTTAGTCCAAGCACATTTGGGCAGCAAATAGCACGTTTCCTCACGCAATCTGGCTTGACGGAGATGACACGCTGGGCGCACCATACACAAGTAGTTAATTGCCCAGAAGTCAGGAGGTGAGAAAAATGAAAGCCCCAGGCGCTTGCTTGTTGGCCGCACTCGTTCTAGCCTTCGGGTTGCCGAGCCCCGTTAGGGCGTCTGATTGTTGCACTGCTAACTGCCAGTTTAGCCCCAATGGATGCAGCACGGGGACTTGCGATTCGTGCAGGTGCAGCAACTCGGGCAGTGGCTCTGTTGAATGTTGCTGTGTCACCGGAAACATTATGACCTGCGAGACCGTTAACTGTTAGGCTGCACACGAGGAGCCGCTGTTGGCCCCAGCGTGCCGCGCGGAGATCAGGTACTGTCGAAGAAAGGAGGCTAGCAATTATGATGGCAATGATAAGGAGGAGGGCTTTACCTATATACTTGCTTTCAGGCTTGACGGTCGCGATCTTCGGTCGCCCCGCATACGCCCAACAGGTGCAGCTCAAGAACGATCCGGCGTACCCCTTGCAGATCGTGTCAGTGAACCCGTCCGTAAGCAACGCTACAACATTCAAGGGAGCCAAGGTGACAGTGCAAGATATGGGAAAGGCTCCCTGTGTTGCCTTTTCGGTCGGCCTGGTTTTTGAACTCAGCAATTTCCAAACGCGTAGAGTGACCTTTCGTGAGGATCACAACGCTCTCGGGTATTCGATAGGCAGTTCCTCCCAGGATCAAATCCCTCCGGGCGAGACTTACACTATGCCGAACACATCCGGCGTGCAGTTCCTCGCTCCCAAGGGTACCACGATCACCGGAATCGAAGCTCTCGTCGACTACGCCGAAATGTCCAACGGGAAGAAGTACGGGCAGGATCCCGACAGGCTGGGAGAGCTTTTTGGAATGATGAGGTGGACGCGGGGTGCGGAACGAAAGCGCCTCCTCAATCTTTACAACACACAGGGGCTTCAGGCCTTACTCGCTGCCATGGAGAGACAGTAGGGCGCTTACGGCAGAATTGTGCGCGCTCGCGATGTGCCCTCGTGCGACGTGAGGAGGGACATGGCTACGGAGGTCGGAAGAGGGACATTTGAAGGCAGTTCGGGCTGATAGGGATTGCCAGTAGCGCCTATAAGTGCAAATTTCGCAGGTAGCCGACGGAGACGCATGGAAGATGAGCGCGGGCTTTTTCTTGTTCATAAAGCACTCTTCGGAAACGTTGAGCCGTCGGTTATATCTAGAGCGATTCGGAAACGAACTGTTTTTGCAGTGGTGGCTCAAGAGATTTAGGTCCCGTCACCCGGGCATTTCTCTAGGAATTATTGCCACATCCCGGGCAGAGGGCCTCCGCATTCTTCGGTCGCAGCTATGTCCGCCATGGGCCGGAGTCATCCCAAACGACAGGGTTAACAAGACAGCCGCGTTGGTAGATGCCGCAACTGCGAGAAAATGCGCAGGCGTGGCAATTTGTAGCATCGAGTACGCATTTGCTCCGCCGGGAATCCTCGGCTTGGCCCTCGCCCATCACAGACGGTATGGAAACAACTACACGCTGGTCACTGGCCTCCCCGTTGGCGTCGCGCCGGAAATCTTCAACGTAGAGGTTCTTGTTTCGGTGCTGCGGTTAGGGCTACCTAACCTCCCGTCGGAACCCTCGGGCGTCCTTGAGCATCTGCGATGGGTGAGTGCGCAGGGCTTTGGCCTCCCTGTTACCTTGCAGCATCAACCATTTGATGCGCAGGCGCACTATCAGATCCCTGCTGGGATGCCGGAGCGCATAAGCCTACAGACCGCCGATGATCTGCGAATGGCGTTAGAGGTGGTTATGAGAGCCGAGTCTTCAAACCACCCGCTCGCAGAGCTGAAGGCGTGGAGACGGTGTCTGGTCTCGCACAACGAAAGCCTGCGAAGGCGTGCTTCCTTGGTGGCATCAGGTACTCAAACCAATGGCGGACGAAATCATACACCGCGCGTTCTTTTTGTCACCAACCAATCGGCTTACTCGGGCGCTGAAGCGAGCCTGTGCCAGCTTGTTTCTCAGATCGACGGGAAACGGTTCCGGCTCTTCGCCGTCGTGGGGGCGGAGGGCATATTGACAGCACGGCTCAGGGAGGCAGGGATCGCAGTAACATGCCCCGGCTACGGCTTCGGGGGCACGGGCCTTGAACAAATGATCTATCTGTCAGGGGTTATTTCGCGGTTGAGGCCAGATATAGTCCACCTGAACGCAATTATTCCCCGAGAAGCCCTAAGCATGCTCCTTCTAAGGGCCATACCTTTCGTTACTCACTACCGCGTGTCTGAGATTTCGGCCTTCAGCGAGCAGGTTAGGTGCTCATCGAGGGTAGTGGCTGTTTCGAAATTCTGCGAAGCCGAAGTCCTTCGGACGTGCGTCAACGAGGCCCGGGTCCGCGTCATTTACAATGAGGTTGACACCAAGAAATTCTCCCCGTCCGCAGTTACCAAGACCGACGCAAGAAGGCGATTCGCTATCCAGCCCGATGCCTTTGTTGTGCTCATGATCGCGAGATTTGTTCCCAAGAAGCGACATGATCTGTTCCTCAGGGCCATCAAGGAAGCGAGTGTTTACGTACCGGAACTCAAGGTTGTACTAAACGGGGAGAGCTACGGCGACGATTCGACGCTCCCGCGAGTGAAGGAATACATCGAAAACAATGCTTTGACCAACCGCGTCGAAATCATTCCCTTCGTTGAGGACGTTCGACTATGCCACGCCGCTGCCGACGTGTTGGTACTTTGGTCTGACAGTGAGGCGCTGGGGAGGAGCGTTGTTGAAGGAATGTCGATGGGATTGCCCGTAATCGTTGCGAACTCGGGAGGCAGCAAGGAGCTTGTTCAGGAAGGAGTAACGGGCTTTGTGAGGTCGAGTGAGGATACCACGGGCCTCGCGCAACTGCTCGCGAGACTTAACCGAGATACCGGACATCGTAGACGGATTGGGCTTAACGCCAGGTTGTTTGCCGAAGCGAACTTGGACGCACGGATCTCCGCTGCAAAAATGATGGAGATATACGACTCGATCCTCGCCGAGTCATCCGCCGGGCTGCCGCAAACGCGGACGGCTGCTGGTAACCCTCCGCGTTTTAGTCCCTGCGTCTAGATCGGCAGAATAGGGTCAAAAGAGTGGGCACCGAGTCGTACCGGCGCCCCATCGCAGCTTCAAACGCGCAAACGGGAGCAACGTCCTGACTTGGTGTAACCACGCCGCCGCGTGTTATTCTTGCCATTGAGCATCCAGTTCCCGATTTAGACTCTAACGGAGGTTGCGGTTTCCTGCCAGATTGACGCAGGGGCATTTGACGGCCTGCAGCGCACGCCATGGGTGTAAAGAACCGAGCTACAACGGAAAGGCTGCCGCTCGAACGGATCTTCGGGTCGTCGGGCTGGCTGGCCCGCCATCATCCCAGCTTTGAGTACCGGCCCGGCCAACTGGAAATGGCCGAGGCCATTGAATCCTGCGCCGAAAACGGCCAGCATTTGATTGTGGAGGCCGGCACGGGCACGGGGAAGACCCTTGCCTATCTGGTGCCGCTGATTCGCAGCGGACAGCGTGTGGTGATTTCCACCGGGACCAAGAACCTGCAGGAGCAACTCTATTACAAAGACATTCCTTTTATCCGCAAGCTGTTTCCAAACCTGCGCGCCACGCTGATGAAGGGCCGCCAGAACTACCTTTGCCGGCAGAAGCTCTACGACATTGAAAAGCAGCCCGTTCTGAACGGGCTGGAAGAAGTTGACCTGTATCACCAGCTTCGCGAGTGGGAGTCGAAAACGGAAACCGGCGACCGCACGGAAGTTGCGGGTCTTCCCGACGCGAGCGATCTCTGGGCGCGTGTGGACGCCCGCCGCGAATCCTGCACCGGACAGAAATGTCCTCAGTTCGAGCGCTGCTTCATCACCTGGATGCACCAGCGCGCTGCCGAGTCTGACCTGATTATTGTGAACCACCACCTGTTCTTCGCCGACCTGGCGCTGAAGCAGTCCGATTACGCCAGTCTGCTGCCCGACTACACGGCAGTGGTTTTCGATGAGGCGCACGAGATCGAAGACGTTGCCACGCAATATTTCGGCACCAAGGTTTCGAACTACCAGATGGAAGAGCTGGCGCGCGATACGGAAGCCACCTTGAAAGTACAGTCGATTGACGGCGGCGATGTGCTGAGCGCGGTCCGCGAATTGCGGCGGCGCAGCGAGCTCTTCTTTGAGCTGTTTCCGGCCGGCGACGGACGGACGAATTTCGACAACCGCGAGAGCTTTCTTGATGTTCGCCGCGGCACCTACTCGGCGCTGGTTAACTCGCTGGCCCGGCTTGAAAGCGAACTGCTGAAAGTGAAGGACCGCCCCGAAGAGATCAACAACCTGGCGCGGCGCTCGACGGAAATCCGCCAGTCGCTTGAACTTATCATGGAGAGCCGTGACCGCAGCCTGGTTTACTGGTGGGAAAGGCGCGGGCGCGGAGTGTTTATCGAGGCGTCGCCCATCGATGTTTCGCCCATCCTGCGCGACCGATTATTCGGGCAGGTCCGGACCGTCATCCTGACCTCGGCAACTCTGGCCGTGGGCGGGAATTTTGATTTTCTCAAGCGCCGCCTGGGCGTGGACAATGCGCGTGAGAAAATCCTGGAGTCGCACTTCGATTTTGGCCGGCAGGCGATCCTCTATACGCCGCTCCACCTGCCTGACCCGCGCGATGCGGAGTTTGCTTCGCGCGCCGCAGGCGAAATCGTAAGCCTGCTGAAGGTCACCGAAGGCCGCGCGTTCGTGCTGTTCACTTCCTATCAGCAGATGCGCGCCGTTTACGAGCTGGTCCGGCGGCGATTGCGCTATCCGCTCATGATGCAGGGCTCGGCCCCACGGACGGCGCTGCTTGACAAGTTCCGCACCACT
>JAJXZM010000522.1 GCA_021780055.1 Acidobacteriota bacterium | reverse complement strand
CTTGGAGTTCTTGGAGGAGTGGCGGCGGGTGCGGCTGCGCCCATTCGTGATGCCTGGGCGGCAGGACAACTGGCCTGGCCGGGGCCCATCGGATTGGAGCTATACACGGTTCGCGATCACTTTGCCAAGGACCCGGCTGGCACGTTGAAGAAAGTTGCTGCCGCTGGCTATCGGGAAGTCGAGATCGGCCCCGGAACCAAGCCGGGGGCGCTCAAGCAGGACCTGCAAGCCGCCGGCCTTACTGCTCCCAGCGGCTACTTCAACCCTGCTAAAAATATCGACGAGTGGAAGCGCACCGTTGATCAGGCTCACGACTACGGCCTTCAATACATCGTGGTCGGTGACAACCCCGTACTCGACGCCGCAGCATGGAGGCGCCGCGCTGAGTTCTTCAACCGATGTGGAGAGGTATCACAGCGGGCGGGAATTCAGTTCTGCTATCACGCCCATTTCCATGAATTCGCAAAGATTGACGGCACCACCGGCTACGATATTATGCTCAAGGATTGTAGCCCTAAACTGTTGAAAATGGAGATGGATATCTTCTGGGTCACTTATGCCGGGGCCGATCCGCTCCACTACTGGCGGCTTTATCCCGGGCGGTTTCCGCTGTTGCACATTAAGGACATTCGCAAGGGTGTCAAAATCAGCCCCCAGCAGGACCCTGCCCCCGGCGGCCCGAACCCCTTTGCTCCCGTCGGCCAGGGCCGCATCGACTGGCAGCGCATCTTCGCGCACGTTCACGAGGCCGGTGCCAAGCACATTTTCGTCGAGCAGGACAAGTGCAACTTGCCCGAATACCAGGCCATCCGGATCAGCTACGACTATCTTCGGCATCTCCGGCTCGGTTAATCGCGCATTGACTGCCTGAGCTACGTAGCTCTCGTATCGCTGGCATCTCCTTCAAAATCAGTCATAAAATGAAGGTGAGGCGCGGCCCCGGCAACCCATGTAACGCCCCGGAAGCTCGCGCCTGGCCGATCAGAGTCCCTTAAATTTTCTTAGGCTTGAAGGCAGGATTAATTTGCCGGCGGGACAAAGGTGTCCGCGGTGTTCTGAGTGATGAGAGTATTGTCGGGATAGGAGATCACCTGGATTCTGACAGGAGTGAGTCCTGCACCCAGAAATCCCAGGCGTTTGGCGGCGGCCATGCTTACATCAAGTACGCGTTTCCCCACAAATGGCCCACGGTCTGTTACTTCCAGGATCAGTTTTCTGGAGTTTCGCAGGTTCGTCACCATGATTCGCGTTCCCAACGGGAGATCCCGATGGGCGCAAGTCATGCCCTCCATGTCAAAAGTTGCGCCGCTGGCAGTCGGCTGTCCCTGGAATTCGGGTCCGTACCAGCTTGCGACTCCGACTTGGGTCTCAGTGGCCACAACCGGATTTGACTGCTGCAGCACTTTCAGCTCTGGCGGTCTGGCCTCAGATCGGGCCGACAACGCCATCAGGGCCGCTATTGCGCAGCCCATAACAAGACTTCTCAATTTCCCCTCCCCTTCATTTCCCCGACGACCAGGCTCGCGCCTGACCAACCCAATCTTTCTGTTCACGGGGATTTGATATATCCAGCGTACGGGGGGTGAAATGGGGTGTCAAGGCAAAATGGCACTTTTGCCTACCGGCCGGTTGGTCAGCAAATCCAGCGCCTTCTTGTGAATGCGGACGCCAGCCTACTCCAGAATCTGGCTCAGCGGCCTGCCTTGTGCTGCCGATGGCTGAGTGATGCCCAGCGCCGCTGCCAGCGTTGAGGCCAGGTTAATGGGCTGGACGGGTGTGGTGTAGGTGCCGGGTTTGAAGGCCCTACCCCAGAAAACCAGCGGAACCTGCGCGTCGTAGTTCCACGGAGTGCCGTGGCTTGTTCCCGTCATCTTACCTGTGATAACCGCGAAGGGTTGGGGAACCAGGAAGACATCCCCACTACGGGTTGGGTTGTAGCTGTTCGCTGCTTTTCGAGCCAGCGGCGTGTGCGGTAACTGCCCGTTCAGAAATTGTGTCCGCGTATAGGCCGCCCGAATGGTGGGAACTGACATGGCTGCCTCAGCGGCAACCTCCTGCGCCCGGGCAATGCTGATGTGATGTTCTTCAAGCGCCGGGTGGTTCAGGCTGATGTAGAACTCGCCCAGGTCGGCAAGCCAGTCGCCCGGCCCAAAGGCCTTTGCAAGCGCCTGCTCAATGGCTTCCTTGACGGGTTTCGGATCCAGGCGCCCCGGCCCGAGGTGGTGCTCAAGAATAAAAGCGGGGGTGGGGGCTACGCCATGGTCGGCGGAAAGCGTGATCCAGACATTATCAAGCCCCACAAGCTCGTCAACGCGCTTGAAGAAGGCTGCCAGGTAACGGTCGGTACGGAGCGTGGCATCGGCCACTTCCGGGCTGTAAGGTCCGTAGCCGTGCCCAATGTAGTCGTTTGCGCTCAACGAGATAGCCAGCATGTCGGTGGCTGGCCCATGGCCAAGCTGGTCATTCCGGATGGCTGCCGCCGCAAACTTCAGCTCCAGTTCGTTAGCGAACGGAGTGGATGGCAGATGCCCCGAGAACTTTGGGCTGGGGCACGGCTCGCCGGGACCGGTGGCCGCCGGGTGCAGGATCTTCCCGCCCACCTCAGGAGTCTCCGGCAGCGCGCGCCAGGGTTCGCCGCAATACTGTTTGGCGGGGTCATCGGCGTTGAAGGCCTTCACCCAGCCGGGCAATGCGTTGGTGTAATAGGTGCTGGTGATAAAGTGCGCCGTGCGCGGATCGGCCCAGTAAACGGCGCTTGGCGTGTGTCCGCCCATCATGATGGCCGCGCGGTCTTTCCAGGAGATCGATACGACCTGTGACTTCAGGCCCGACGCCAGCCTTAGCTCGTCCCCAAAGGTACTGGCCGTCAGATAGTGGGGCGACATGCCGGTGCCGGAAGGTGCTCCCACCAGTTGCACGCTGGGGTCAGCCACGCAATAGACTTCCTTGTGGAGGGCCGGCACGTACCAGTCATTGCCGATGATGCCGTTCAGGTTTCCATAGGCGCCTGTTGCCAGCGCAGCGTGGCCGGGGCAGGTGGCCGTGGTGGCGTAATCGTAGCGGCAGTCCACAAAATTGGCGCCTCCCAGCAGCAGATTGAATCCTCCCTGCACAAACTCCGGCCGGAAGCGCAACAGGTAGTCGTAGCGGAACTGGTCAATCACCAGCATGATGATCAGTTTCGGCTTGCGGACGGACCTGGCACTGCCCTCCGCCTGCGGGGCAGCCGCCCGGATGGGCACCCACAATGCCGCCAAAGAACAGATAAACAGACAAATCGCCAGACGCTTGCGCACAACGCCTCCTGAAGGGCTCTGATGTTTGGAAGTCGCAGGTAAGTCTAACAGAAAGGACGGGGCTCGACAGCAACAAAGATGTCCCGGAATCACCGCGTTGCGTTAGACTACGACCCGTAGAAAACGTGCTGACCTCGAAAACGGAACTGCACGCAAACCGTTTATGCCTGTGGAACGCTCGGCAACGTCCAGCGAACGAAGGGAAAGTTACCCATGAGAAAGATCGCAACGGTATCTGTAGCTCTGTTCCTTGGCCTGGTTGTTGTTGTGGGGTTGCCTCGCACTACCGCGGGTGGATCGCCCGCACAACAGGGGGCATCACCGGAAAGCTACTATCCCCCGCCGGAGTCGGCGGGTGGCTGGCGACGTTGTAAGAATGACGAGGAAGTCCGCAAGCTGGTGGGGATGGACCCGCAGGCATTGGACCAGGTGGGCCGGGTGACCGAAGCCCTCTATGGAGGACCGTGGGTTCTGCTCGTTATCCGGCACGGGTATCTGGTGCGCGAGTGGTTCGGGGTTCCTGCAATGCCCCAGACCACTTATGATCTCTGGTCCAGCACCAAATCCGCTACCGGGATTGCCTACGGCTTGCTGCTCGATGACAGCCGTAACCATCGGCTGCCCCACAATGCGCAAATTGACCTCGACAGCAAGGCCTATTCGTTCATCCCCGAAGGCTACCCGCTGACGGACCCGCGGAAGGCAAACATCACCATCCGTCAGTTGTTGACCATGACTTCCGGGATACCGGGCGAGGGCCACGGTTTGGTTGGGCTCCAGGTGACGCCGGGCGGCGGAGAATTTGAAATCGCGCTGGGCAGGCAGCAGGACCGCCTGGGAGCTTCGGCGGCAAAGCTCTATGCAGCTCCAGGCGAAGGCTGGGACTATTCGGACGCCGCCTTCTCTCATCTGTCGCTGATTTTCAAGCATGTGACCGGGCAGGAAATCGGCGACGTCATGAAGACGCGCGTTTTCCGGCCCATCGGCATTGAAAACTCCAGTTGGGACCTGGAAGGAGGCGGGGGAAACATTGGCCCTCACACCAACGCGCATAGCGGGCTGCATCTCACCGGCCGCGACTTCGCGCGACTGGGCTATCTGCTGCTGCACGAAGGCGCCTGGAAGGGCAAGCAGATCGTGCCCAAATGGTGGATTGACCTGGCGACGAAGAGCTCGCAGAGCCTTAACCCCAGTTATGGATATACGTTCTGGGTCAATACGGACGGGAAACTGTTTCCTGGCGTTCCCAAGGACGCTTTTGCCTTTATGGGATACGCTACCAACCGCTGCTACGTCGTTCCTTCGCTTGACCTGGTGGTAGTCCGTCTCGGCTACGGACCAACGCCCATTGGCCCCGTGGAAATTCCCCTGGGCTCGATCGTAGCGACTGTTTTGAAGTGAAGTCCCGTGGCTTGGGCCACGGGCTATAAGATCTTCTGCCCCCTCTGGGGGTCCGGGCCAGTCAGCTACAGGCGCGGTAGCTCAGTCTAATCTTTGGGTGCCGGGATATGGAGATTGACCACCAGGTTGGTACGCGTATCCCAGGAACTGACTTTGCGCACTTCGGACATCTGGCCCTTGTAATGCGCCTGGAACTGGTAATCTTCAGTCAGCTTCAGGTCCGTGAACGTGAAGTGGCCGTCGGGGCCCACGTAGATGGCTGATGTTTTGCCGGTTGTCAGGTCTTTCATTTCCACTGCCGCACCGGCAATCGCGTTGTCTGACGCGTCGAACACCTGGCCCGTCACGGTTTTTGACGTGGGAGGCTTTTTTTTCGCAAGCAACCGGGGCGAATCAAACCCCAGCAGAAGCGCCGCAAAGGCCAGCGTCACAGCGCAAGCCCGCACTAGGACAGCGCGAAGCTGGCAATGCTCGCGGAAAAACACGATCGCCTGAGATGAGGCGGACTTGCCTTGGGAGGCGTTACGTTTCCTCTTCGTCTTCATCAATGTCTTCTTCCTCTTCATCCCCGTTTCTCAGAACATCAAACTCGACGGGCTCTACGCTGACGACTTCGAGTTCCGCACCGCACTCCGGGCACTCGACCGTTTGCCCTTCTTCAATCTGATCTTCTTCGATGTCGATCATTGCATCGCATTCAGGACAGGTCGGCATCGCTACCCCCCGCTCGTTATTCGTAAATTGACCTCAACAATCAAAAGTCTAGTCATTTCTTCGTGCCCTGTCTAGGGGGTCGGAAGGAGCGAAAGGAAATTACAGAAGACCCCGCACCACCGGGCGTCGCAACGGCCCTCGTAGCGGTAATGCTCCCTTTGCCAACCTGCGCAAGACACGGTACGCTTAACGTCATGCGGGAAGCAGCATTCGAAACATGATCCTGGCCGTTCGTGGTCCCAAGAGGTGACAAATGGAAAAACCATTCGATTTCGCAACGCTGGCTGTGCACGCCGGAGAAGCTCCCTGCGCGGCAACGGGCGCGCTGGACACGCCGATTTATCAATCCACCACCTTTGTCTCTGCGGACGCGGACGAGATGGCTGCGGTGTATGGTGAGCAGAAGCCCGGCTACATGTACACGCGCTACGGCAACCCCACCATCCACGCGCTGGAAGCAAAGCTGGCGGCGCTGGAAGGCGGAGAAGCCGCGCTGGCCACGGCCTCCGGCATGGCGGCGGTTTCAACCGCGATCCTGGGTTACGTGAAGGCGGGCGATCACGTGGTGGCGGCGCGCTCGCTCTACGGGGCCACGTACAATTTTCTTAATAAGAAGCTGCCTCGCATGGGCGCCTCGGCAACGTTTGTCGCGTCAACCCGCGTGGAAGACTTTGAAAAAGCCATCCAGCCCAACACGCGCCTGATCTATTTTGAAACTCCCAGCAATCCTGTCCTGGAGATCCTGGACACTGCTGCCATTGCCGCGCTCGGCCGCGCCCGCGGAATTCCCACCATGATTGACAACACGTTTGCGTCTCCCGCGCTTCAGCAGCCACTGCGGATGGGCGTTACGGTTTCGGTGCATTCGGCCACCAAGTATCTTTGCGGGCACGGGGATGCCCTGGGCGGGGCCATCATCGGCCCAAGCGATTACATTTCACTCCTGGTGCATGAAGTCATCCGCGATTTTGGAGGCGTGATCAGTCCCTTCAATGCCTGGCTGATCCTGCGCGGGACCCGCACCCTGCACCTGCGCATGCCCGCGCATTGCTCGAACGCCCAGCAGGTGGCCGAATTCCTTGCCGGCCATCCCAAGGTTGAGCACGTCAACTATCCCGGCTTGCCGGGCCATCCCGGCCACGATGTGGCAAAGAAACAGATGAGCGCTTTCGGCGCCATGATCAGTTTTGAAGCGAAAGGCGGCTACGAAGGCGGCAAGCAGGTGATGGACCGCGTCAAGCTGTTTGCGCGCGCCGCCAGCCTGGGCGATACGCGGTCGCTCATTGTGCATTCGGCCTCCACCAGCCACCGCGCCGTGCCGCCCGAAGAACGCCGAGCCATCGGCATCACCGACGGCCTGGTGCGATTGTCGGTGGGCATCGAAGCCGCGGCCGACCTGATCGCCGACCTCGACCAGGCCCTGCAATTCTGAGGCGGCATTGCCCGACAGTTGCGGTGAGGATTCGTTTATGCGCTGGATTGCTGCCTCTTTCCGTGGGCGCGCGTCCTGAATTCAGTTCGTATCCGCAGGGGAATGGTGTAGAATCCCCGCCATGAAAATCAAACTGCTAGCTCTTGCCTTCCTTTGCACCGTGCCGTTCGCCGCGCGGGCGCAGAACGTGCATTACCAGCCCAACTGGGCCTCGCTCAACAAGCGCCCGATCCCGCAGTGGTTTGACCAGGACAAGTTCGGCATCTTCATCCACTGGGGAGTGTATTCGGTGCCGGCCTTCGCGGACCCGCACTCCCAGGGAGGCGAGGCTTACGCCGAGTGGTACTGGAACCACATGCAAAACAAGAACGGCCCAACGTGGGCGTTCCATGTGCGCAACTACGGAGCGAACTTTCGTTACCAGGATTTTGCCGGCCAGTTCAAGGCCAAACTGTTCGATCCCAACCAGTGGGCGGAGTTGTTCGCCGAATCCGGCGCCAAGTATGTGGTGCTGACTTCGAAGCATCACGAGGGCTTCTGCCTGTGGCCTTGTCCCGCCAGTTGGAACTGGAACAGCGTGGATATCGGTCCGCATCAGGACCTGGCCGGCGAATTGAGCAAGGCCGTTGTGGCTCATGGGCTGAAGATGGGCTTCTATTATTCGCTCTACGAATGGT
>JAJXZM010000178.1:6380-7550 GCA_021780055.1 Acidobacteriota bacterium | reverse complement strand
AGGATAACGCAACGCAAGAATACGCGGGAAACCCCCAATGGCTCGCATTCACGCCATGCTGGGACGGCGGGTGGACAAATCTCGTAGGCACTGACCTGCCGAGTATCCTTTACTGGTCCTGCGTGTGGACGAAAGGTCTATGGAGGTTCAATTTCACTACCCAATCATCCGCAGAGATCGACACCGGAATCAACACATCGGATCGTGCTGATTTTGTGCCTCCCTTTGTAACAGACCCTTCCAACCCGCAGACGCTCTATTTCGGTACGTACCAAGCTTACCAGAGCATGGACGGCGGAGACACCTGGACCCTCATTTCCCCGGATCTTACCGGCGGGTCGCCCGGGTTTCTCACTACCATCGCCGTTGCCCCCAGCGACTCCAATTACGCCTACACCGGCTCAAGCGACGGGCGCATCGCCGAGACCGCCACCGCAACGACGGGCGCGAGTGGCGGCTGGTTCGACATCAGTACGGGTAACGGGCTTCCGAACCGCTGGGCTACGGCGCTGGCTATTGACCCGAAGAATGCTCTCACAGTTTACGCCACCTTTTCAGGTTTCTCGGGGTATACGGATTCCGTGGGACACGTTTTTGTGAGGCCCGCAGGCAGCAATTCATGGACAGACATCAGCGGGAATCTCCCCAATATCCCCGTCAACGACATTGTGGTTGATCCGGACGTTACAAATACACTCTACGTTGCAACGGATATCGGAGTGTTTATGACCTTGAACGGCGGAAGTACTTGGACGCCCCTTAACGCTGGCCTGCCCAATGTCGTCGTGCTCTCGCTCAAACTGAATGAGGCCTCGCGCATCCTGCTTGCCGGAACGCACGGCCGCAGCGCCTGGGATTTGTTTGTTCCTTCCGGTCTGCCCGTGGCGAGCTTTTCAACGGCATATGTGACCTTCGGCCAACAAGTCATCAATACAACGAGTGCGAGCCAAACCGTGACAATGACCAACACCGGCGCCACATCCATGACAACTTCAGGCATCTCCATCACCGGGACGAACAGCACCGACTTTGCCGATACTAACGATTGCCCGGCCACACTCGATGCTGGAGCCAGTTGCACAATCAATCTGACTTTCACGCCGACACTGGTTGGAACCGAAAGTGCAAATCTCCAGGTTGCCGACAACGCTCCTGCCAGTCCGCAGGAGG
>JAJXZM010000178.1:0-6370 GCA_021780055.1 Acidobacteriota bacterium | reverse complement strand
CCCTGAGCGGGAGCGGGGCTCTCCCGCCCGCACCAGCCGTAGCCCTTTCGCGTTCATCCGTCACGTTCGGGAACGAGGTAGTCGGTCAGACAACCGCCTCACAAGACGTGATGGTTACAAATACGGGCACCGCGACGCTGACCATCGCGGGTATTGCGGTAACCGGTGCGAACATCGGCGATTTTGGCGAGACGAATGATTGCGGAAATAGCGTGGCCGCGACCGGGGCTTGTACCATCACTGTCACCTTCACGCCATCCGCAAACGGGATCCGTTCAGCGTCAATAACCATCACGGACGACGCGGCAGACAGCCCCCAGTCGGTTCCACTCAGCGGAAATGGCATCACGCGAGGATTCGCAAAGGGTGATGTGTTTGTCGCCGTGGGGAACGGCCTCGCTCAGTGGCGAGACCCCACGGGCGCACCTATAGCCACGCTGGACAGCAGCCTTGGTGGGCTCACCGCCGGTATGGCCATGGACCCCAGCGGCAGGCTGTACCTGACGGACTTCGCCGCAAGCAACGTAAGCCGATTCGATGATAACGGTAACCTGCTTGGCACGTTTGGCGGTGGCTACAGCGGTTCCCCCGAATCCATCGTTTTCGACAACAGCGGCAACGCCTATGTGGGCGCCGTGGATGGCGACGACGCCATTCGCAAGTTCGATTCCAACGGCAACCCCCTCGCGCAGTTTTATGTGCAGGTAGAAGACCGCGGCAGTGACTGGATCGAGCTTGGGGCTGATCAGTGCACAATGTACTACACGTCCGAAGGCGTCAGCGTCAAGCGCTTCAACGTATGCACCAATACTCAGCTTCCGGACTTCACGACGGGCCTGCCTGGCATCGCTGCCTACGCGTTTCGCCTCCTCCCGGACGGTGGAATGCTCGTTGCCGACAGTATCGAGATCGTCCGCCTCGACGCATCCGGGAATGTAGTCCAGACTTACGACGCAACGGGCGAGGACAACTGGTTCGCGTTGAACCTTGATCCGGATGGGACCTCCTTCTGGAGCGCTGACGTTTCCACGTCTGACGTATTTAAGTTCGATATTGCCTCCGGCAGCGTCCTGGAGCAGTTCAATGCAGGATCAGGAATGACTGTAGGCGGCCTTCTGATCAAAGGCGAGATTCTTGCGGCTACTAGCGCTGACCTTTCCACGACGGTCACGGCTGCGCCCAATCCCGTTAGCCAGGGAAGTAATACCACCTTAACAGTTTCAGTCAAGAACGGGGGCCCTTCCCAGGCTACGGGGGTGGTGTTAACCAACAACTTGCCCTCGGGCCTGACCTTTGTCTCTGACTCAGCCTCTCAAGGCTCTTGCAGCGGAACCGGTACGCTCACATGCAATCTAGATTCGCTTGCTGCCGGTTCGATGGCCACGGTGACCATTGTTGGCACTCCTACGTCGGTGGGAGCCTTCAGTGATTCTGCCAGCGTCACGGCAAACGAGTCAGATCCGAACCCGACCAACAATACGGGAGCCGCTACGATCACTGTATTGCAACCACCTCCAACCGTGTCCCCGTCCAGCCTAAGTTTTGGCAGTCAGTCTTTAGGCAGCACAAGTGCGCCACAGACGGTAACCCTTGGAAATCCGGCTGGGTCAACACTCAGCATTTCTGCTATCACAATCGGGGGCACTGACCTCGCGGATTTTGCTCAGACCAATAATTGTGGCAACACTCTCGCCGTGGGAGCGAGTTGCACGATCAGCGTGACGTTCAAACCCACAGCCAGCGGTCTACGTAGCGGGACGCTTTCGATTGCCGACAATGCAAGCGGCAGCCCGCAAACCGTAAGCTTGACAGGCACAGGCGTGATGGCAGACTTCACGCTGGCTGTGGCTTCGGGCTCGTCTTCAAGTGCTTCCGTTTCACCTGGAGGGAGCGCGAGCTATTCGCTGACACTCACTCCAACAGGAGGATTCAACCAGGCCATCTCGTTGGCCTGCACGGGCGCGCCGTCAAAGGCAACGTGCACAGCCTCTCCTGCCTCGGTGACACCCGATGGCATCAACCCTGCCCAGGTCATCGTGAACGTGACGACCACGGCGGCTTCGCTAGGTCCGCCGGGGCCGAGAGGCGGCCCTTCCCCGCCTGAGGGATTCTCAATGCACGAATGGTGGCTTGCGTTGCTGTTGCTGCTGATGCTGGGCACGCTCGCCCTGGCCTTCAACGAACGTCGGCAGCGCGTTCCTTTGCTAGCAGGAGCGGTCCTGCTGGCCGCTATCGCCGTGAGTTGCGGCGGCGGCGGTGGAGGTGGAGGCGGTAACACAAGCACCACGCCTGGTACGCCCAGCGGTACCTATACGCTGACCGTGACGGGCACGTCTGGCAGCCTCCAACACTCAACTGCGGTCACGCTGGTCGTGAATTAGCGGATGGTGAAAAGCGCCGCGCCAGGCAATTAACATTATTGCGGTTATCCGACCGGAATCCCACCGAATGCGTGGGGCGACAATTTGAATCTTGATTTAAGGAGGGCATCATGAAATGGGGAGACGTTAGGCGAGACTTCATTCGAAAGACTGATTGCGCGAAGAACGGGAAGGTTGGTCTCTATGCCCGGGGGGGCGGCGCTGCGGCCGTTTCGGTTTTTCTGCTTTATCTGCTCAGCGCCGCGGTGATGGTACCTTCTGCCATGGCACAGGGGAACTCGGTGCAGGTGCTTCACAACGAGGACGTCATTCAGATGGTGCAAGCCAAGTTGTCTGACGGACTGATCGTTGCAAAAATCAAGTCAGCGCCTTGCAAATTCGACACCAGCACCAGCCAACTGATCAAGCTAAAATCGGAAGGCGTCAGCGACGAGATCCTGAAAGCGATGGCCGAGTGCGGAGCTCCGACCGCCGCGCCGGCCACTGCCGCAACTCCTCCGGCTGACCCCAATAATCCAGATTCTCCTCACGCTCCTGGGATTTATCTTTTGAAGCAAGGTCCGGCAGGGCGCCAAATGATCACATTGGAGCCGACGGCATCGTCCGGGGAAAAGACCGGGGGCATGTTCAAAATGGCCATGAGCTATGGCCTGGCCAAGGCGAATTACAAAATGGCCATACCAGGCCGTCAAGCTACTCTTCGCGTGCAAGAACCGCGGCCAACTTTCTACTTCTATTTTGCGACAACCGCGGGGGCGATGGGACAAGGTCCAACAAACCCGAGCGATTTTTCGCTAGTGAAACTCGACCAGAAGAAGGACACACGCGAGGTCATCGTTGGCCGGGCGGGTATTACGGGCGTGTCGAGCGGAGTCTCCTCGAAGGATGATGTGCCCTTTGATGCTGAAAGCGTTCGCCCCGGGGTCTACAAAGTTGTTCCCAAGGATGATCTCAAACCGGGGGAGTACGCCTTCTTCTTTGCGACGAGCGCCCAGACAATGGGGCTGACGGGCGGCAAGCTTTTCACATTCGGCATTGATCGCACGAAATAAACAGGACTGTGTCTACGAAGGATGCTTGAAGGCTAAGAAATGATTCGCCGCGAGCGTAGATAACGAGCCCTGCACTGGTATCAGAGCGGGTAACGGGCTGGGTACCGTGCTTTCCAAGAGGCGAACCCAGGCTGAAGACTTCATAAATATGCATAGAAAAGGAGCAACTATGAAAAACTGTCGATCAGGCAACCGGGTGTTTCGGCCGGGCCTGATGGTATTCATGATTCTTGCCGTCCTGGCCGGTGAGGGTACCATAAGTCCGCTGTTGGCAGGCAAGAAAACCAAAAAGGAGCCACCCGCTCCACAGGAAATAGAGATGTCGGCAAAACTGCCGACCGTAACCCCGCTTGCAGGAACGAACCTTTCTCAGGAGAAAGGTAATGTCCGGATTTCTGTCGGTCTGGTGTCATACAAAGTTGGCGTTGTTTACATCTCCCATGCGCAGCGTACAAACCCGGGTTTCAAAGAGGCATTCCTTCTTCCACACAATCAAACGGACGTGTTCATCGAACGCACATGTACTCCTGTCGCCCAAGTGCTTCCGTCGCGGCTTGAGTTTCTGGTGACAGTTGATAATGAAATGGACCACGTGTTCCGCGGCAGCGGAATGGTTGTCCGGTATCAGGTCGCGGGGAAAGATATGGCTGTAGATCAGGGGGCTTGGGCTGACCTAGTCAATGCCATAATTCCACCCCGGGGTTCGCAACAAGTAGCTGTATATGGGCCGGCGGTAAACACATTGCCTTCGAATGGAACCCTCGGTCTCTACTTTGATGATGTGGTTACGGGAACCAACCCCGCAGGGGACGTTACCCAGCGTCAAAGCTTTGAGTGGTATTTTCAACTGAACTTTCAGGATCAGGATATACAAGCTGAGGAGCCTCCGCCAGATCGCATGTTTGTCGGTCCCGGTCGTCCGGTTCCTCCGTGCCAGGCTTCCGCTCCGTTGCCCGGCTCCTGATGGATTTGAAGATTCTTTGTGCATTCCGATGTCGGCCCAGATGCTCTTAGCCGAACGCCAAGTCCGGTTATTTCAAAGGGGGTTCGGTTGAGGAGGGGGCAGGCTTGACAATTCTGAAATTGCGGGGCTTTGCAGTGGCTCACAATACTCAAATCCATCGGGGCTGGCACGGATATTGGTTCGAAATACGTGCAACGTAGGGCTTTTCACCGGCGAACCGAGACGCCGCAAAGTTTGGGAGGACTATGTAAGAGCTTCATTCATGGCAGTCTCGGCTGAAGGTGAGGTTAATGGCATGCTGAAGGCCATTAACAAGAAGATTGAAAAGCACACAGGTGGTTCGGGCCTTCCCAAATAGGCAAGTAAATACGGCCGCAGACCGCGGTCATTGACCTCGGCGGGTATTGTCTTGACCCTGGGTACGATGGGACTCTCTTCGTCAGTCCTAAGAAGGCTGGGTTGGCAGCCCAACTCTACCCCCTGGGATGATTGAGAATTTCTATTCGGTAGCCAACGGCGATCAAGGCCTTAATGTCATCTGATCGATGCACACCTAGATCCCCAACCGCCCGTGGGTTATCTGTAGGGCCGCTTTAGGCGTTTGGCATGCCGGACGAGCTTTGTGGCAGTGGACAACCCGCGGTACTGCAGTTCCTGCAGCAATTGCCTACCCTGAAGAAGCGATGCCGATGGTCGGGGCTGCGCCCAGTAAACCCAAGGTGCCAAAGGGCGGTGTATGAGCTAAAAGTTTGCCGAACGGATTTACCCAGTCGCAGTATGAGCCTATGCATAATCTGCACGGTGGTCGTGCAGAATCTGCAAATCCCTGAAATACAAGTAGGTAGTCTATCTTGAGGCGAGACGATGCACATTCTGCGCCGTGGTTGTGCTTAATCTGCAAAGCCTTGATATGAAAGGAGAATAGCCAATCTTTGGGGAAGCGACATGCACATTCCGGACACCTTTCGAGGTGGTTGTGTGCAGATTATAGACATCCGACTTCACCTTGTCTGTGGTTCTTGGCCGCCACCTGCCGAAAGTTTTGTTGGATTCGCCAAGGGAGGTTGAAGTGCCTAAGATGGGCTTCTTCACCTGTGGGGGGCGACCGGGGATGACCACAACTATCTGCCTGTTTTCAGCACGGCATGTGACTGCGACGTTTGCAGCTGAGAGAGACTTTGGCCATCGGCGGAGGATTGCGGTGAGTTGATCGCGAAAATTAGAGCCTAGAAAGCCGGACATTTTGGCAACTATTTCCATAAAGTCCTTGCTTAAAGTCGCCCGTTCTTCGAGGGCCCCTATGCGATATTCTAGGGCTTTGATGCGGTCTCCAACCAGAAGTTCTGAAGCAGATGCCGGCCCGACTGCGCGATTCACCGTAGCTCGGGGAACGTTCTCCACCCGAGAGATTTGTGCCGAGCTTAGCCCATGATCCACCAGCTCACTAATGCGTTTTTACGGCTTAAATCCCGGACTCTTGGCAGGTGACCTCCCAGTTTGTTCTGCAGCCGACCGCGGAAATTCACGTACTTGGCGTGTTGACTGGAAGCTCGTGGACTCAGTGCCACGCCCGGTCACTCCTTGTCCCTGGCGCGGAGTTGTTTCATCACGGGGTACCAGCCGCGCGGGGCGTTAACTCCATGTCTTTCGCGCAAGAGTTCCATTGCACGCCCCATTACAGCGGCCCGGGCCGCCGGAGTACATGGGAGCTCGCCAAGTTCCCGAATGGCCTGAGCACAGCACAGGGCGAGTTTGTGCTTGTAGCTGTATCTCGTTGGAATCCAGGTGCAAAAAAGGCCACCGGAAACTCCTGAAAGAATCTCCTCAACACTGCTATCGCCGTCCACTAAAGAGGATTACATAATATAGTGACACTCAGAACAACTCCGCCTGTTTCCAGAATGCGGCGACCAGCGTGGGCCGGCGACGCATCCGCCGCAAGGCTTGGCGGGCGGCAGCGCTCAGTTGCCATA